>WLIL01000011.1 GCA_009702245.1 Actinomycetota bacterium | reverse complement strand
TTCGAGACTCAAGAGATCGATAATCGCACGGTGGTGTGTGTCCTTACACATGATCCTAAGTTCGATATTCCCTTGCTTAAATTAGCGTTGCGTTCCAATGCGGCTTACATCGGCGCTATGGGATCGCGAAGAACTCACGAGGATCGTCTAGATCGCTTGCGCGCTGAAGGATTGACTGAAATCGAGCTTGCAAAGCTTCATTCACCGATTGGTTTAGATTTAGGTGCACGCACGCCCGAGGAGACCGCAATATCAATTGCTGCTGAGATAGTGGCCCACCGCTGGGGAGGGAGCGCGGTTCCTTTGCGCAGCTCACTTGGACCGATCCATCCGGGAGCAGCGCGATAGTGGTCATAGGACTCTTGTTGGCTGCCGGTGGTGGGCGTCGATTTGGTGGACCTAAAGCCCCATATGTGCACCAAGGCGAGAGATTGGTAGATCGAGGTGTTCGCCTTCTGCGTGAGGCTGGCTGCCAGGAAGTCGTGGTTGTTTTGGGAGCTTGGGTGGGTGAGGTAGCCGATGCCACCGTGGTGGTCAATAGTGAGTGGGAGAGTGGGCAAGCTTCTTCGTTGTTGAAAGGACTTGATTCTCTCCCTGTGGGAGCAGAGAGAGTCTGTGTGTTGCTGGTGGACCAGATAGGTATGACGTCTCGAGTCATCTCACGAGTGATTTCACGGGTTGTTGACTCTCCGGAAGAGATGGTCGCTGCAGGTTTCGAAGATCTCTTCTCGCCTCCCATTGCCTTCACGCGTCAACATTTCATTCCGTTGATGAGTGACCTGAGGCAAGCGCTCTCGGATGGGAAAAGAGGCGATAGTGGAGCACGACATTACTTCCAAGAAGTTGGTGGCCTCATACTTCAGGTGGATGATCTGGCTCTGCTCGAAGATTTAGATGAACCACCTACGAACTAACTCTTGAGGCAGAAGAACTCGATGGGTATTCCGCTCGGGTCGCGTGTTGTGACAGCCCAACAGTAAGAAACATCTTCTACTGGACCGCGATTGAATCCCAGGGCATCAAGTTTAATTGCCCAAGCGCGCACTTCAGATTCACTTTCGCAGGAGATCCCCACGTGATCCAGGCCGATGTTTCCTTCATCAAAGCTTTGCCCTTCCCGGGTTTTGGTATTTTCTGTCAGTCCGATGATCAACCCCGAAGGCCATGCGAGTCGTGCTCGGGTCCAGCCTGGACCCGAGCGTGGGGTTACTGATGCTTCTCCGAAGA
The DNA here is from genome assembly GCA_009702245.1 of Actinomycetota bacterium. Classification (GTDB taxonomy): domain Bacteria; phylum Actinomycetota; class Actinomycetes; order Nanopelagicales; family Nanopelagicaceae. The sequence goes on along the minus strand of WLIL01000011.1, from coordinate 19,462 downwards.
GCTTCTGATACCACTCGACGCTTGCCTCTTTGTCGATAACTGTGAGAGTGATGTGGTGAAAGTGCATGAAATTCTCTGCCTTTCGCTAGATCTTGAAACTAGACGATTCGTGTGGCCAAACCGGCAATAGCAGCAGTGAACGCTTCCATCGGTGGTGTCACTAACCCCGCGCCTACTTGGCCAGTGCCAGCAACCTTGCCAGCCATTCCTGTATTGATCTGCGGAAGGATTCCAGTTCGCAAGACACGTGTGACATCTATCCCTGTCGGTGCTCCTCGAAATTCCAACACCGGAATGCCAAACGTGGGGTTCTCGCCTTCGCAAATTTCATACATTCGCCTTGTGGTGGCCAGCGCGTCCGGCACACTTCCTCCAATGAAACGGACAATGGCAGGAGCCGCCGCCATCGAGAAGCCACCAATTCCTGCGGTTTCGGTGATCGCGCTATCACCAATGTCTGGATTTGCGTCGTCTGCCGTGTAATTTCCCAAATAGAGACCATGCGGCGTCTGTGCCGGACCGATGAACCATTCATTACCTGTCCCAGACGTTTGAATACCAAAGTCTGTTCCATTGCGAGCCATCACGGTGACTATCGTGCTGCCAGGAATGTTCTCCGCAGCGCGCGTCTGCAATTTGCACGCAGGCATGACTAAGTTGAGAAAGAAGTGATCGTTACCCCCGACGAAACGCGCTGCTCGCGCAACGTCAGACGAGGTTCCTCCTTCAATCATGAAGGGGAGGAGGTCGCGCAGGAACATCAATGTTCCGGCGCGGTTTCGATTATGGCCTTCATCGCCCATTTGGATCATTTGAGAAATGATTGCTCGAACGTCAATATGTTCTTCTCGAGCGCGTACCCCCACTTGCAAAAGTGGCCCAAGGACGTCGCGCATCCAATCTAATCGTTCAATGACTTCGGGGGAGTAGGCTCCGTAGCGAAGAACTTTTCCGAGGCCTTCGTTAAGTGAGCACCACGACTTATTTCCTGTGCTGGGGTCTTGAAGCTCAAACATCCACATTGATGGCGTCACGACGCCCGCCATAGGGCCGACGGCGCCACGGTGATGACACGGTTCTAACGCAACACCGTTCTTTTCCAGTATTAGTTCGGCTGCTTCAGCGGAATCGGCCATCTTCTCGTAAAGCATCGCGGCGATGAGAGCGCCTCTCATCGGGCCCGAAGCGCGAGACCACTCAATCGGCGGCCCAGCATGGAGGAACTCACCGCGACCCAGGTTGAGTGCTTCAGATGCCGGTTTTACATCAACTAGAACGGCTCCACTATTCAGCATCTTCGAAAGTGCCAATTCGTTGGCCACACTTCTCCTTTGATCTGCCATGACATCGTGCAGATCTTTTCCTCCGAGAGGAGGGGACCACTCCACAGCTTGCGTAGAAACACCCTGATTGAGCAATGCATCGTGCAAGAGTGAGACGCCAGCAGTAGCTGTAGCGAGAGATTCGGAGAGCAATTTATTCATCGTGGTACTCCTAGCGCATCAAGAGCTGCATGGGTTGCGTAAGCATTGCTCAGGAATACTTTCGCTCCTGCTTGCGCAAGTATCGCCTTTTGCCTCTCAAAATTTTGCGGATCTAACGTGGTACCAATGAGCGAGATGAAGATTGGTTTACTGCTCTCGGAGATCGTGGCTGATAACTCCTCGCCCGGAGTGGAAGTAGCGCCATGGCCTAAAACAACGTCCATCAGGATTACTCCACAGGATGGATCGTTGATCTCTTTAGCGAGCCTCTCTGTCCTCAATTTTGAATCGATCATGGGGTGGGCTCGTCCTACTGTCATTGCGTCGTCACCAAAATCGATAAAAGCGTGCGAGGTGGCGGGTCCAAAGGGGTCTATTAGCCATTCTTTTTCAAGCGGGATATTGGAGAATATTGGCACGCGTGTTCTTTTTGAAGCGATCAGCATCGCTTCATCACACAATGTTCCCCCAGCAAAGAGGCCACGAAGTGAGCCTCCTGTAGGCCCTGTAGACCCAGCATCAGCTACCTCGTTTACCCATGGGCGGTGCGTCACACCTAATTCGTCGAGCACTTTCTCAGCAGTCTCAGTGATATCTGAACCAGTGGGTCCTAAAAGCCCAAAGATGACCTTCTTCTTCATTGCTCGAGCAACGTTCTGGAGGGATTCTGCAACTTCTGGCGCCGCGGGCTTTGAAACAAAGACAATCAGGTCCGTGTGTTCGTCTGCATCCAACAAGGCAAGTGCTTGTTTTGCAGAGCGTCCGGCGACTGCTGATGAAAGATCGCGACCGCCCAGTCCGATGCAGTGCGAGATGCCAATCCCTGCATGATCCAGAAGGGTAGTGAGATGCTGCGCTCCTGTACCGGAGGCAGCAATGATGCCCACACTTCCTGGCGATACTACGTTCGCGAAGCCCAGACCTACTCCACCGATAATTGCCGTTCCGCAATCAGGTCCCATTACGAGTAGGTCTCGAGCGATAGCGATATCTTTTAGCAAGATCTCATCTTGTACCGTGACGTTGTCGCTAAAGATCATCACGTTCATATCGTTTTCTAAAGCGTCTACGGCATCTATGAAGGCAAATTCACCTGGCACCGAGATGAGTGCAATTCCAGCGCCTTGCGTTCGACCGAGAGTCCTAGCGGGAGTGAAGCCGGAATCCGACGATTGTTCGCGACTCTTGCGAAGTTGTTCATCCAACACCTCTTCAACAACGTCGAATGCATGGGAGAGGGATTCTTCATTGGGAGCATCGATGGCGATGATCAAATCGTTAGGACTGGTGGGCGGCAGCACGAAGCCCATTTGTATCGCGAGTTCTACGTTGAGTGGTGTTGCCATGGCAACCAATGCTCCACTGACACCTACGCCGGCTCGTTGGCTCACTTGCATCAACGAAACTGAATCCCTATAGAAACCTGGCCGAATTTCAATACGTATCATGCCGCTCTCCTGACGCATTGTTGGGCAGTTTCCATTCCCCGAAGCAAGGCTGCCCCCGAGGTGTGCCCTACTGCAAGTAAAGCCTCTCGAGTGCACGATGTCATCACGCCATGTGCGATTTGGCGGGCAGCATCTGCTACGACTGGGATAGCAAAACCATGGAACGCTGCGTCCAGCAGGGCAGCGCTAAAAGTCGTTGTCCGATTATTTCTCCACTCTGATCGATCTAGAGAGTGAGAAATACCTAAGGATCTTGCGACCATGAGAAACCCGGCGACTTCGTCATCGCCTTCGGGAGTGAGGCCAGCGCCCCCACCAATCTTTGCCCGCAGTCCCTCTTCCACGGTTGGAGGGGCGCTGATGGCGGTTGGGGCGAGGTCTATATGAGGTGTTCGCAGCACTCGGGACACTCCAAGAAATTCGCCGTCAATCTGCCATCCGTTTATCGAGGCTCGGGTGATTCGAGTCGGAAGCTGAGGAAGGAAGAGCGAGGTGGGCAGCGGGGTTGCGACATTCATTTCGACCGTGAGAAACGAACCTAGACCCCCTTGCCACCACGATATCTTCGAAGAGGCGCCTAGGCTTGTGAATGACTCCACTCCCCAAAAGGGCTGTAAAACGGAGAAACTGGATTGCGATAAGAGCGGGACCGACTGAGTGCGATCCGGAGACATAGTGCAAGGCTAGCGCCTCCGATTCCTTTCTTTCAGTGATTCGAACCTTCCACAAACAGAGAATTTACAATATGGGCACGTTGTCATTTCGACACGCCGTAACAAATTGCCTCAATATTGCCTAAGCCTTTGTAGGTAATTGTTAAAGGGTGTGCCGCCTTTCGGCTTTAACTTAGAGGAAGCCTTAACGGATTCGACCCTGATCAAATCCGTGGTCTCTGGATAACCCCAGATACCGTGCCCTTCAGGAGGGGGCGTAATCATGGCATGGACACTCTCAAACGCAGGACCTGGCGAAGTCGTAAAGCCTAACGAGCGCCTTAGCTACGGACGTATGGTCGGACTTGGTGCACAGCACGTTATGGCCATGTTCGGTGCCACCTTCGTCTTCCCACTCATCATGGGCTTGGATGCAAACCTCAGCGTCATGATGTCAGGTGTAGCCACGGTGATCTTCTTGCTCATCGTAGGAAATCGGGTACCCAGCTACTTGGGCACCTCCGCTTCCTTCGTGGGTGCGGTAGCAGCTATTCGCGCCGGCGGCGGAACCTCTGCACAAGTGACCGGTTCGATCCTCATTGCCGGTCTTCTTCTTGCAATCGTTGGCCTCATCGTGCACTTTGCCGGTGGCGCAGTAGTGAACAAGGTTCTCCCACCAGCAGTGACTGGCGCAGTTGTTATGTTGATCGGTTTCAACCTCGCGCCCGTAGCAACTGGCGTCTACTGGCACCAAGATGAATGGCTCGGCTTCCTTACTTTGGTAGCCACCCTCATCATGTCAGTGATGTTCCGTGGCTTCCTCTCGCGGATCACGGTCTTCCTTGGACTCATCGTTGGTGTAATCATTGCCTGGCTCATGGACGTTTTGAGCATCACTGGCTATGACCGCTTCTCTGGTGGAGACCCATTGACGCCATTGGCTTCTACGGTAAAGCGCGTTGATTTCTCTGGCGTTGGCAGTGCCGATTGGTTTGGTCTTCCAACGATGACAGGTCCAGCGTTCACTGGATCATTCATCCTCTTGGTGATTCCTGCCGTCATTGCACTCGTCGCAGAGAACACCGGACACGTCAAGGCAGTTGCTGAGATGACCGGTGAGAACCTCGATGACGTGCTTGGTCGCGCACTCATCGGTGATGGCGTTGGCACCATTGTCACTAGCGCCGTCGGTGGCTCACCAACCACCACATATGCTGAGAACATCGGCGTCATGGCGGCAACCAAGGTCTATTCGACTTTGGCTTACTACATTGCGGCTGTATTCGCGATCATCTTCGGGCTCTGCCCCAAGTTTGGTGCCATGATCAATGCAGTTCCCGGCGGCGTACTTGGCGGCGTGACGACCATCCTTTACGGCATGATCGGCATTCTCGGTGCCAAGATCTGGATCGAAAATAAGGTTGACTTTGGTAATCCAGTCAACCTCGTTCCTATCGCTGCTGCCATCATCCTTGGCGTCGGTAACGTATCGTTGAAGTTTACCAACGACTTCTCGATCACCGGTATCGCAGCAGGTACGTTGGTGGCAGTCATCGGCTGGCATCTCTGCAACATGCTGTCAAAGAAAGTCAAGCGCTAAGGATAGATGTTCTAGCGTCAGACCCTTACGAAAGGCGGGTGGAGAAATCCACCCGCCTTTCGTGCGTTATCACCTCGCTTTTTGAGATTATTAGGCGATAATTCATCTTTCGGCTATCAAAGAGGGAGAAGGTGGATCAATGAAACCCTCTCGTTTTCATTACGTGCGACCGCGCTCCATCCCCGAAGCGGTGATGGCCTTGCAACGGCACAACTCAAAGGTGCTATCTGGCGGACAGAGCCTGACTCCGCTCCTTTCCATGCGCCTAGCGTCCCCAGATGTATTGGTAGATATCAATGGGCTCACGGAGCTCTCGGGGATCGAACTGCGCGGTTCGGATCTATGGATCGGAGCTATTGCCCGGCACCAAGAGGTCCTCACTCACGACTTGGTTAAAACTCATGTTCCGTTGATTCAGCAGGCGCTTGCCTACGTTGCTCATCCTGTTATTCGCAATCGAGGAACTTCGGTTGGATCAATCGCTCATGCCGATCCTGCCGGAGAGCTCACTGCAGTAGCTGCGCTGCTGGGGGCTCGGATTCATGCTTCTGGCCAGCAAGGGCCTCGCGAAATTCTTGCTGCTGACTTTTTCGTTGGACCACTCGAATCTTCGCTAGAACATGGTGAGCTCGTAACCGGTGTGTCATTCCCTGTCCTGGATGCCACATGGGGGAGTTCTTGCGCGGAAGTAGCCCGTCGACATGGCGATTACGCCCTTGCGGGAGTCTGCGCCTTAGTGCGAGTTTTGGATGGTCTAATAGTGGCCGCAAGGATTTCAATATTCTCGGTGGCCGGAACACCACTAGTGATCGACGTGATGGACGTGCATGAAGACCCCGAGAAATTAAACCTAAAAGTGCAGGCTTTGATAGATCCCGATACAGATATTCACGCCACCTCCGATTACCGTCGTCAACTCGTAAAAACCCTTGTAGTTCAAGCGCTCACCGAGGCCCGCGTTCATGCAGAATTGAGACAATCATGAATCCCGAGGAGCTATTCCTAGTGGAAATTACGGTCAATGGGACCCCATTGAGCGCGCGAGTACCTGCTCGAAGATTACTCTCCGATTTCCTCCGCCACGACCTGCGCCTTACCGGCACTCATGTGGGATGCGAACACGGAGTATGTGGCGCTTGCACCATTCTTCTCGAAGGCAAGCCAGTACGCGGTTGCCTTATTTTTGCCGTGAGTGTCACCGGCTCTGCGGTGACAACAGTTGAAGGTTTGGTCAACAACGATGGTTCTTTGGGGATTGTTCAGCGCGCTTTCCATGAGTCACACGGTTTGCAATGTGGTTTCTGTACGCCGGGATTCATTACTACGATCCATGCGTTTTTAAAAGAGAATCCACATCCCACGGAGGAAGAGGCCCGCGAGGCAATTGCAGGAAATCTCTGCCGTTGCACGGGGTATCAAAACATTATCAAATCAGTGATGAGAGCGGCCGAGCTGATTGATTCGGGGGTGCGCGATGACCACTAAATCATTCGGTGAACCTATCCTGCGTAAAGAGGACCCCCGTTTAGTTTCTGGCCAGGGACGCTATCTCGATGATCTAGGACATGACGCCTTGGCGGCGGCATTTCTCCGTAGTCCACATGCCTCTGCTCGCATTTTGGATATCGACGTCTCTGATGCCCTTGACGTACCCGGGTTGATCGGAATTTACACTTACGAAGATCTTGAGGGGCGTGTTGCAGAACCCCTGCCCTTACTCATCCCTCATCCCGCCCTACTTAACGGCAGAACTGGGTATCCACTTGCTAATGAGTATGTTCGCCACGTGGGCGAAGCCATTGTTATGGTCATCGCGGAAGATCGTTATATTGCCGAAGATGTTGTGGACCTCATTAGGGTCTCGTTTGAAATCTTGAAACCGGTTGTCGGCATCGAAAACGCTAAAGCTGCACACAATGCGGTGCATTCAAGTGTTCCGAACAATGTCAGCGCACACTCTGTCAAAGAAGTCGGCGACGCCCGCGCCATGATCAAGTCGGCTCCTCATAAACTTTTGCTAGATCTCTTCATTGAAAGAAGCGCGTGCTCTCCTCTCGAGGGTAAAGGTGTTTACGCTATCTGGGAGGAAGATTCACAAGAGTTGCGTCTCTGGTCCTCAACACAAACCTCAACTGGAGTCCGAGCCGCCGTGGCGGCCAAACTTGATCTCCCGCTGCAGAAGGTCGAGTGCATCGCCCCCGATGTGGGCGGCGGATTTGGCGTGAAGATTATGCACCCATGGCCAGAAGAAGTTCTCATCCCCTGGGCGGCACGCAAGCTTAATCGTCCTGTTAAGTGGAGTGAAGATCGGCGCGAACACTTCATTTCTTCAGCCCATGAAAGAGCTCAAGAGCATCACATTGAGGTGGGATTTGATGAAGAGGGCCGCATCCTTGGATTAGACGTCACGTTTTTCCATGACAACGGGGCATATACGCCCTACGGAATTATTATTCCGCTCATCACTTCAACGCAATTACTCGGCCCCTATAAGCCTGCTTCGTACCGGGTGGAATTCACTTCCCTCTTTACCAACACAGTCCTAGTTATTCCTTACCGCGGTGCTGGAAGACCTCAAGGTGTTTTCGCCATGGAGCGTACCGTCGATGCGATCGCCAAGTACTTGAAACTCGATAGAACTGTGGTCCGTGAACGGAACTTCATTCAGCCCCACGAGATGCCCTACGACCTAGGTTTGATTTTCCAAGATGGACGTCCATTGGAGTATGACTCTGGCGACTTTCCGGCATCCATGGCAATGCTCAAGAAGATGGTCGGCTGGGATGATTTTGAAACCATGCGCAGCGAATATGCGGCTCAAGGGCGCAAAATTGGCATTGGTATTGCTTGTTACGTCGAAGGAACCGGAGTGGGCCCATACGAAGGTGGCTTCGTGCAAGTCGAGACGAGTGGTCGAATTAATGTTGCTACGGGTCTCACGAGCCAAGGGCAGGGCCATCAAACAGTCTTTGCCCAGATCGTCGCCGATGAACTCGGAGTTCCCATCGAGGACGTATTCGTCACCACAGGTGATACCCGTCGTTTCCCCTATGCGGTGGGTACGTTCGCCTCTCGAGCTGCAGTAATGAGCGGAAACGCAATCGCTCTTGCCGCCCGACAGGTAAGAGATAAGGCGCTGCGCCTTGCTGGTGAGGCCCTTGAGTGCGATCCGCAAGATCTTGAGATAGTTGATGGCATCATTCGGGTCAAGGGCGACCACTCGAAGTCAATCGCACTCAAAACTGTTGCTGTTCTTTCCAATCCCCTCAGATATGCCTTCGATGAGTCGGCGAAAGCTGCCACTCAATTTGCGGTGGGGGACACTTCTAAACCTCCTGTACCCGAAGATCAAGAGCCTGGGTTAGAAGGCAAGGATTATTACTCGCCAATGGCATCAACATTTGCCAATGGCATGCATGCGGTCATCATCGAGATTCTCCCGGAGACGGCCGAAGTGAAGATCCTTCGATACGTGGTGGTACATGATTGTGGCCGAGTTATTAACCCGATGATTGTTGAAGGACAAATACACGGGGGCGTCGCCCAAGGAGTAGCCGGTGCGCTCTATGAACGCATGGCCTACGACGAGAGTGGCCAGCTGCAAAATGCCTCTTTCATGGATTTCCTCATGCCATATTCCACAGAGATTCCCACGGTTGAGGCGGGCCATTTGGAGACCCCTTCGCCACTTAATCCGCTTGGTATCAAAGGCGCTGGAGAAGCCGGTGTCATACCTGGTTCGGCGGTATTTGCTAGTGCCATTGAAGATGCTGAAGGCTTCGAAATCCGTCGCATGCCCATTTCTCCAAGCGAGCTATGGGAATTACGCCGCACCATGAAGGAGAACGCATGAAAATCATAGGAAGTTTTTCGCTAGATCATTCTCCAGCGGCCGTTTTCGCTGCACTCAATGATCCCTCCGTTCTTCTCCTCACAATTCCTGGCTGCCAAGCATTAGAACAGACTGGCTCCACGAGTTACGCCATGACCATCACAGCCGGCGTCGCCTCCATTAAGGGCACATACAACGGCGTGGTTGAACTGGCAGACCAGAACGCCCCACATGGATTTACTCTCAAGGCAAGCGGCTCGGGTGGTCCAGGTACGGTCCAAGCAGACGTCAAAGTCACTCTTGCGGAGAGTGCCGAAGGATGTGCACTCACCTATGAGGCAGATGCTGTTGTGGGCGGAGTCATTGGTGGGGTGGGCCAACGGGTGCTCAGTGGGGTTTCAAAGAAGACCGCAAACGAATTCTTCGAAGCAGTCAACCGTTATCTCGCAGGTGACCGCAAGTCTGCCACCGTCGTAACAGATAGCGAATCTGGAAAAGTAAGCATTCGCAAGGAAAGAACGATGCGACCGACTTCGAGCATATCGTCGCTCCTTGCTGGGGGAGCGCTCTCCCTTGCAGGAGTACTTATAGGTTGGCTCATTACTCGATGAAAACTTTCGTTGCTGCAGCTATTCAAATTGCGCCCGTCGCGGGAGAACTCTCACCATCGTCCATCGATGCAAATATCACAAAAGCAATCTCATTTATTGAGCGATGTGTGGCTGATACGGGAGCCTCACTAGTTGTCTTGCCCGAGACTGTCAGTACCGGTTTTTCTCCGGGGTGCACTCCGGAAGAGCTATGGGATTTGGTAGATGTATTCCCCGGCAGACTCACTTCTCCGATTCAAGAAGTCGCCAAACGTCTCGGTATACATATTGTGCATGCCACTTACGAACGTGGGCCTGAAAGAGGAATCGTATATAACTCCTCAATGATCATTCTCCCCTCGGGTGAGATTGCTGGCATTTACCGGAAGACCCATCCATTCTGTGCCGAGATGTTGAGCCAAGGAGGATGGGTAGTTCCTGGCAACGATGTGTGCGTGGTAGACACTGAACTCGGCAAGATCGGCATGATTATTTGTTTTGATGGTGATTTTCCGGAGTTAAGTCGTATCCAAGGCATACAAGGAGCCGAACTCATCGCGCGCCCTTCCGCATTCCTTCGATCGGCAGATATCTGGGAACTCACTAACCGGGCGCGCGCTTATGACAATCATCTATATATGGTGGGAGCCAACGCCGTGGGCATCGATCCGGCCGGCACGATCTACTTTGGTAATTCTATGATCGTTACGCCCATCGCCGAAGTTATTGCACGCGCGTCTTCTCATGAATGTTGGGTGAGCGCCTTGATTGACCCCAGCAAGGCAATGGTCTCGCTGACTCCTGGATCAAGTGTGGGACAACCATTTGATCATTTGGCAGATAGGAATCTCGATTTACTCGAAAAATACAGCGACCTTCTGAAAGGACCAGCGGGTACATCTTTCACTTTTAGACGCCCTGGTAGGAAGTAATCTCTTGCCGAGTAATGCCCAAGAGAAAGAGCACACTGTCTAGATATGGCGCTGAAATAGCCGCGTCGGCAGCATGTGCTACAACCGGCTTAGCATTGAAGGCTATTCCCAGCCCAGCGGCGGCAATCATGTCGAGGTCATTTGCTCCATCTCCAATTGCCACAGTCTGAGCAAGTGGTATCGACAATGATGCGGCGTATTCGCGCAATGCATCTGCTTTCGCGGCTCGATCAATGATTGGTCCAACCACCCTTCCAGTGAGAATTCCGTCGATCAGTTCTAAGGAATTTGCACGGACGAATTTAATCCCAAGGGATTGAGCCAATGGCGCTACAACTTCAATAAATCCACCAGAGACTAGACCTACATGGATTCCCAAGTGGTGAAGTGTGTCAACCAGAGTACGAGCTCCAGGAGTCAGGGTGATGGTGTGTTGTACATCTTCAAGATCCTTCTGAGTGAGACCGGCCAAGGTAGTCACCCGTTCACGCAAGGCGTCAGCAAAGTCAATTTCACCATTCATCGCTCTAGTAGTGATCGCCTTCACAATTTCTCCCGAACCTGCTCGATCTGCTAGTAGTTCAATGACTTCATTTTGAATAAGAGTCGAATCAACATCTAGCATGACGAGGCGCTTCGAGTGTCGTGCTTGCCCTCCTGGTTGAACAGCAATATCGACGCCGTTCTCTTTCGCGATAGGGGCGAGCAGCGCTTTGATCGTGTCAATCTCTACGCCACTTACAAAAAATTCAATCGCCACCACGGGATAATCCGAGACTCGAGCAATGCGTTCAATGTTGCCAGAAAGGTCAGATATTACCTGAGTGATACTGGCTACGGCCTGTGGGCGAAGTGGCATACCCATGAGGGTGAGATGAACGCCTACTTCGGCGTGGGTGCCATCGCCTTCACCGGATTGCACGAATAACTCCAGATCAAGATCGCTAGCTAATCCTGTCAGTCGATGCCGGATAGATTTCTCTAATTCTTCAAGAGGGGCAGTGATGAGTACCCCGACTGTTAAGCGGCCGCGAAGAACTACTTGCCCCACATCAAGCACGGTGACGTCGAATTCGGCTAGTGCGTTAAAGATCCTTGATGTAATACCGCTTCGGTCGCCACCGCTGAAGGAGTAGAGGACGGTGCGCACATCAATATCTTAGTGGATCGGACGGGCGCTCCAGGCGTCAGTGGCAAGGACAAGCGCTTCGCGCGCGGCAGTACGAAGTCGACCAATCTCCAGGCTGCGTACGTTCATTTCGTGCGCAGTTACAGCCCCTCCGTTATCCAAGGCGGCCACCGCCGCGATCACAAGGACTGAAATGCTTCGCTCTATGAGACCTGAATCCCTCCACGCGTTCGACGGAAGCAAAGTTCTGGAATCTCGCAGAATGTCGGAGATGTGTTGACGGATATTCGCTCGAATCGGCACGCCTCTATCGCTGGCACTCTCGATAGGCGAGATCAGCGCGAGCGCCTCATCAATAGCGGTCGAAAGTAGCCGGGCAGCTTCTTTGAGCGAGTGCGTGTGTATTTCAGGCACACGAGACTGGCTCGCCTCCCAGGTACCTTTGTCCCGTGAAATCCATGATGTCGAACCCACCTGCAACAGTTGTTCATTACCGACGAAAAAGGCATTCGCCGAGCCGTCTAAAGCCTCGTGTACTGGCTGATTTGCAAAACGGTCGGAGGTGCCAAGCGCGTGGTAGAGATCGTCAAAACCGGCCCTACCCTCACGAATCGAATTGAGCCATGAGGCGACTAATACGTTCCTAGGCAAGATCTCCACGGGGCAAGGGTATGAAACCGGTAGGTTAAGCGCATGTCCATCGCGCGTCTGACCGGAGTAGGTGTGCGCAAAGGCGATTCTTGGATCCTCAAAGAGGTCAATTTTGAGGTGGGTGCAGGGCAACGTTGGGTCATTATTGGGCCTAATGGAGCTGGCAAGACCACCTTGCTTCGTATTTTAGCAACGCAACTCTTCCCTACCGTGGGTACGGTTGAAATTCTTGATGAACGACTCGGAGCGGTTGACGTCTTTGAACTCCGGCCTCGCATCGGGCTCACCTCTGCTTCCCTCTTGGACCAATTCGAATCTGGTGAAAAAGTCATCGATATTGCACTGACCGCTGCGTGGGGTTTTACTGGTCGATGGCGCGAAGAGTATGCGGAAGAGGATATTTCGCGGGCACATTCTCTACTTCATCTGATGGAGGTGGATCACCTCTCGGAGAGAGTCTTTGGCACTTTAAGTGAGGGGGAGAAAAAGCGTGTTCAATTGGCACGAGCCCTGATGCCTAATCCAGAGCTTTTGCTCCTTGATGAACCTGCTGCTGGTATGGACATCGGGGCGCGTGAATCAATGCTTCTCCAATTAGCCATCATCGCACTGGATCCGCTCTCTCCTGCCACGGTGATGGTGACCCACCATCTCGAGGAGATCCCTATTGGAACCACGCACGCCATCATCCTTAAAGATGGAGCAGTGATGTCTGCTGGACCCATCGAAGATGTGATCAATAGCGTCACTGTGTCGCTGGCGTTTGGTATGAACATCAAGGTGGTTCACGAAGAGGGGCGCTGGAGTGCTCGCACTTAGCTCGCATACCTTGTTGCTGATCCTCATCGCTGGGTTCGCCGCCGGTTTCATAAATTCAATCGTAGGGAGTGGCACTCTCATCACTTTCCCTGCTCTGCTCGCCGCTGGACTCTCGCCCTTGGTGGCCAATACCTCAAATAACGTGGGGCTGGTGCCTGGGGCTTTTGCAGCTATGAGAGGTTCACGTCACTCGTTAGATGGAGACCGCCATCAAGTTCGAGCGCTGATGCCCTACTCCATCGCTGGTGCGTTAATAGGAGCAATGGCGCTATTGCTTCTTCCCGATCGAATATTCAGCTCTGTAGTGCCGTGGTTGGTGCTAGTGGGTGTAGCTCTTAACATCGCCGCGCCGATCGTTTCCCGTTGGCGTAAAGAGAGCGGCCAAATAGCCATAGGCAAGGGTGCGCAATTTAGTGTTCTCCTGACGGGGATTTACGGTGGCTATTTTGGCGCTGCCCAAGGAGTAATTCTCATTGGTCTCTTATCGTTACTCCTCAACGAGAGCGTTGTTCGCTCTAACGCAATGAAGAATTACTTAGCCGGGGCCACAAATCTCATCGCAGGATTTGTCTTCATCCTTTCTGGAAAGATCGCATGGCTCGCTGTTTTGCTGATTGGCATCTCCTCCTATGCAGGCGCCTTCGTTGGGTCACGAGTGGGGCGCGGAATTCCGTCGTGGATCTATCGCACCATCATTACTGTGACGGGCCTTTATGCAAGCTTTAGGCTCTTCACATCATGACGATTCCTTTTGATGAAGCCGCACCACAACTTCTTGAAGACTTTGCAGCGCTTACTGACGTGGTTTTGCGGACAAGATCCGAACCTTCTGGCGGACTATTCATAGCAGAGGGCGCCATCACTATCGAACGTGCGTTCTGCTCTGGGGCTCGGCCTCGAGCCGTGCTTTGCGAGGAGAAATGGCTAGATTCACTTCCGTCTTTCGCTAAAGACGTTCCGATCATCGTCGGAACTCAATCGGAGTTGAGAAGTGTCACGGGATACATTGTGCATCGAGGAGCTTTGGCTAGCTTCCATCGGCCATTAGCACTCGATCACAGCGCACTTATCCGCGACTCGCATACGTTGCTCATTCTCGAGGGGTTGGTAAACCACACCAATGTGGGTGCAATTATCCGAAGTGCGGCTGCGTTCGGCGTAGATGGCATTCTCTTAGACACTCATTGTGCCGATCCGCTATACCGACGAGCGATAAGAACTTCCATGGGAACTGTGTTCAATATGAAATGGGCTAGGTTCACAGATCATCTGGATCTTGCCGAACGACTTGCAGAATCTAAGTACGACGTGCTCGCCCTTACTCCACTCCCATCAGCAAGAAGCATCAGATCTTGGAGGCCGGGGGAGCGAAGCGCTTTAATCCTGGGTACGGAGGGAGACGGTTTGTCCACTGACGCCCATGGAATTGCCTCACAAGAGTTACGAATTCCCATGGCTGCAGGAATTGACTCACTCAATGTGTCGGCGGCAGCAGCGGTGGCGCTCTATGAATTCACTAACCATGTACATTCCTGATGCGTTAGTTCACGAATCTTGGATACCTTTTCTTGATTCGCAACGGGAAAAGTTGAATGAGCTAGGCGACCATCTTGAAGGAGCAATAAGTAATGGCGCAGTGTGTTTTCCAGATAGGGAATTGATCCTTCGCGCGTTCGAAATGTCTATCAAAGATGTCCGTGTTCTCATTCTTGGCCAAGACCCGTATCCGACTCCCGGTCACGCCATCGGATACTCCTTCGCCACACATCCGCATGTCAGTCCAGTACCTGCTTCTCTGCGCAATATCTTTAAAGAAGCGACTGCGGATATAGGTGAGTTATCGAAAGTGAACTCCAGCTTGCAATCCTGGCGAGATCAAGGCGTTTTTTTATTAAATCGAGTACTCACCGTCGAGTCAGGTGCGGTGGGATCCCACAAGAAGATCGGTTGGGAAGGATTTACCGAATCTGCGGTCGAATTCCTCATCAAGAGAAACCCTGATGTGGTTGCGATGCTGTGGGGCAAAGATGCAGAGTCACTGAAGCACCTCTTCGATCCTTCACGAGTGATTATCACGACACACCCCAGTCCGCTCTCGGCCAACAGAGGATTCTTGGGAAGTAAGCCATTCTCTAAATGCAATGATTTATTGAAGCAAATGGGTCATCAACCAGTGGATTGGCGCTAGGTTTCTCGAATGCGTCAATTCTTCGCAGGTGCTCGTTCTGTCCCCGTCACCTCTTGGCGAGCGCCCTCGCAATGGCGGTGCTCTCGCCGTACGTACCTCATTCTTTTGCTAGGTCTCTATCTCTACGGGACTGGCGACGCCATCATCATTAACGCCACTCTTGGCGCAGGTCCATGGGTGGTCTTTGCCCTTGGCGTGACACATGTAACCGGTCTATCGATTGCTTTCACCACATTTATTCTGAGTGTCTTTGCTGTTTTATGTTGGATTCCATTACGCCAGAAGCCGGGGCTGGGAACTATTAGTAATGCTGTGGTCATATCCATTGCTATCGGAGTCGGAACCACAGTTATTCCAGAGCCTTCAAATCTATATGTGCGTATCGGTATGGTGATTCTCGGGATATTGTCGATAGCCGTGGCGAGCGCGCTCTATCTGACTTGCGGTTTAGGTGCGGGGCCCCGTGACGGACTCATGACGGGTATCAATAAGAGATTCGGTGTGCCTGTCGGAAGGGCGCGGCTAGTTGTTGAGCTCACCGTAGTTTCCCTTGGTTGGTTGCTTAGTGGAATGCCTAGAGATGGAAGTTTGGGGTTAGGTAAGAACGTGGGCTTAGGCACTGTGCTCTTTGCCTTGCTCATAGGGCGGTGTGTGGCCATCACTCTTGGTTTCGTCGGGCGAAGAGCGTGACACTCGCGAAAGCCCTTAAGGCTCTTCCGAAAGCCGATAGGGATCTCGCCAAATTTATGAAGATCTCTCCTCAATGTGAATTAGGTAAAGGCGAACCTCCATATCGAAATCACTTCGAAACCCTATTGAAGGCGGTCGTTTCACAACAGATATCCACGAAGGCCGCGGACTCAATCACTCAGAAACTAAGACTTCTTATCGAAGACGACTTCTCGCCTGGCAGACTGCTCTCGGTCCCCCTTGATGAATTGAGAGGAGCTGGTCTCTCCGGGGCTAAAGCGCGAACCGTCACCGAGTTGGCCGAGGCAATCATCTCGGGTGGAATTAGCGTGGATGATTTTGAAGAGATGCCAGATCATGAAATCACGGCTGCACTCACGCAAGTCTGGGGGATCGGTCGCTGGACTGTTGAAATGTTCTTGATGTTCTCCCTTGCAAGGCTAGACGTCTGGCCCAGTGGTGATTTGGGAGTGCGCCGCGGCTGGTCTCTCATCAAGGGAGAGCCCATGCTCGATGCAAAGGCTCTTGAGCCATTTGGGGAGCCGTTTCGTCCTTATCGCAGCGTCGTCGCCTGGTACTGCTGGCAAGCGACGGATCTGCTTAAGGAACCGAAGTAATTACAGGGTGGTGGTGTCAATGACGAATCTGTATCGAACGTCACTTGCAACCGCGCGATCGTAGGCCACGTTAATCTGATCAGCGCTAATCATCTCTACCTCGCTGGTGATCCCATGCTTGGCACAGAATGCGAGCATTTCCTCAGTCTCGGCAATACCGCCAATCGCAGATCCGGCAAGGCTACGGCGTTGATTAAGTAGTGAACCCGCCTCTACGGAGTATGGCTTTCCAGGAAGCCCAATGACGACCAAGGTGCCGTGCAACTTAAGAAGACCTAGATAAGTATTGATGTTGATATCTGCCGAAACCGTATTGAGAATGAGATCAAATTTCTTACTCAAGGCTTTCTTGAACGCTGTATCACTCGTGTCGACGAAATGATCGGCGCCCATAGCTAGTGCATCCTTCTCCTTGCCCGACGAGTGTGAGAGTACGGTGACTTCAGCTCCCATCGCATGCGCAAACTTGACTCCCATGTGCCCCAATCCGCCGAGGCCAATTATCGCCACTTGCATTCCAGGGCCGGCGTTCCAATGACGAAGAGGGGAATAAAGTGTGATTCCTGCGCACAGGAGCGGGGCTACTCCTTCGATGTTCAATGATTCAGGAATATGGAGCGCGTAGTGCTCGTTAACGACGATGCCACTTGAATACCCACCTTGGACGATTGTGGTGCCGTCCTTTTCGTAAGTGTTGTAGGTACCTGTCATACCCCCGAGGCAGTACTGCTCGAGTCCTGCTTCGCAATTCTCACAGGAGCGACAGGAGTCGACAAAAACACCTACACCAGCAAGATCACCAATCTTGAATTTAGAAACTTCAGAGCCCACACGTGTGACACGACCCACGATCTCGTGGCCGGGCACCATCGGGAATATGGCTGGACCCCACTCCTCCCGCGCCTGATGAATGTCTGAGTGGCAGATACCCGCGTGTGAGATAGCTATCTCAACATCGAGTGTTCCAGGTTCGCGCCGATCAAAAGTGAATGGAACTAACGGTGCGCCCGCAGACAATGCGGCATATGAACGTACTTGGGCCATGAATTCCTCCAACAGTTGACTGCTCCGACCCTAGGGCACCCGAAGCCTGTAAACCACCTGTTAGGCACCTGATAGGCACCTGTTGACCACATTGTGGTGACAGGGGTCGGGGAATCTCGTGGCAAGATATCTCTCATGGCGGAGCTCATTTACTACTGCGGCACGATGGATGCCGGGAAATCGACGCTCGCCCTTCAGACGGCCCACAATCATGAATCTCGTGGCCGCACGGGCATCATTTTCACCAGTAATGACCGAGCTGGCGCAGGTATTCTCTCCTCACGCCTAGGCCTGCAAAAACCAGCAGTCGAAGTGAGAATTGATTTGAATCTGCACAGCCATGTGCGTGATCTTGTCTCAAACGGTGTGCGCGTTGAGTTTGTCATCTGTGATGAGGCTCAGTTCTACTCACCTGAACATATCGAGCAACTCGCCCTCATTGTGGACGGATTAGGAATCGATGTTTATGCCTTTGGCATTCTTGCTGATTTTCGCACGAAGCTCTTTCCTGGATCAGCCCGACTTGTTGAGCTAGCTGACCGAGTCAATACATTGCAAGTGGAGGCGCTCTGTTGGTGTGGAGCTCGAGCCACGCATAATGCTCGTACCTTTGGTGGAACCATGGTCACCGAAGGCGAACAAGTTTTTGTGGGGGATACCGACTCGGACACGGTCGTAGGATATGAAGTCCTTTGTCGTCGTCACCATATGCGTGAGATCACACACTCTGTCGCAAAAGAGATGAAGGAGATTAAGTGAAGGGCTTCGAGGACATTTTTTCGGCTAACGCCCGATACGTTGAGGATTTCCAGTCAAGTGCGCTCACCGGTCAAGCGGCTCGCGGTCTTGCCATCATCACTTGCATCGATTCGCGAATTGCTCCGCTGGCCATCATGGGAATGCAGCCGGGAGATGCCAAAATCATTCGAAACGCTGGAGCCCGGGTCACCGACGACGTACTGCGCACTCTTGTCCTCGCCACCCATCTGCTCAACGTTTCTCGCATTCTGGTGATGCCACATACTGATTGCCGGATGGCCAGCGGAACGGAAGCAGAGATCCACGCGGCAATCCTCGAGAAATCCGGTGTCGACACCCGATCAATTGAAATTCGCACAGTACGCGACCCACTCGAAGCACTCGAAATAGACCTGAACCGAATCAAGTCATTCCCGCTTTTAGCCGCAAATATTGAGGTGGCGGGAGCGATCTTTAATGTGGGAACCGGAGAACTTAGAACTTTCGCTTAAGTTCGCTTAATTCGATTAGTCCGTATATTTCATTCTCATCAGAGTTCTTTTGCATCTTCGTTTATGCGTCTAGTTGGGAAGTGCAATTCCATTGCAAATGCCATTAAATATTGAGTTCTCTTGATCGAACGGCTCTGCTACTTTCACCCCGAAGAAGCAATATTGTGCAATTCAACATTGATGATTCGATAAAGGGGAGATATGTCTGTCTTGAACGAGGTATTAAATGCCAATGCCGCCTACGTGAAAAGCTTCGGTGAGAAAGGGAATCTTGCCTTGCCGCCTGATCGCCAGTTTGCAGTTTTGACCTGTATGGATGCTCGTCTAGATCCAGCTAAGTACGCCGGTCTCGCCGAGGGAGACGCCCATGTGATTCGCAACGCTGGAGGAAGGGCCTCTGATGATGCCATTC
Source organism: Actinomycetota bacterium (assembly GCA_009702245.1). Lineage (GTDB taxonomy): Bacteria > Actinomycetota > Actinomycetes > Nanopelagicales > Nanopelagicaceae. The sequence goes on along the minus strand of WLIL01000011.1, from coordinate 123 downwards.
GTTCGCTTGTCATCTCTTACAAACTTTTAGGAACAAAGGAATGGTTCGTCATACATCACAGCAATTGCGGTATGGAGTTCTTTACAGATGCGATCATGCGGGATCTGTTGTCTCAAAGTTTGC
>WLIL01000109.1 GCA_009702245.1 Actinomycetota bacterium | reverse complement strand
TCATACTGGGAATGAACCCGATGGCCAGGGCGGCCACCGCTACGAGGGCGGACTTAGTGCGCAGGGTTCGCACATCTTCTCCTTTGGATAGAAGGGGTTTCGAGTATTGAACTAGGGCTGCCCAGACAAAGGGAAGAGAATATAAAAACTTTTTCCACCTGGTAATTCGTTATTCCTGTGGGTGGAACAAGCGATCGGGTGCTTGAGCGTTTCGTGGCTTGCCAAAGAGCCCGACCTGGAGGAATATATAAGTTACCGGTGAGTAACATAGCCATTCTTTGAGGAGTTCCCATGGGCCACTACACAGCCAACTTGCGCGATATCGAGTTCGTGCTCTTCGACCTGCTGGGTCGAGACAAAGTCATGGGGCAAGGCCCCTTCGGCGAGATTGATCGCCCCACCGCGATGGGCATGCTCGAGGAAGTAAAGCGCCTTGCCGAAAATGAACTCGCTGATTCATTCGTGATCGGAGATCGCGAAGGTACGCGCTTCGATAAGGAGACCGGCAACATCTACCTACCTGCTGAATTTAAGAAGTCATACGACGCTTTTGTTGAAGGCGGCTGGTGGCATATCGATGTTCCTGCCGCGCTCGGCGGAACAGTAATTCCACCATCTGTTCGTTGGGCAATTGCAGAAATGGTTCTCGGTTCTAATCCTGCCATTCACATTTACGCCTCCGGTTCTTCGTTCTCACATGTGCTTTACGAACTTGGCACTGAATATCAAAAGACTCTCGCAAAGATCATGGTCGATAAAATGTGGACTGCCACCATGTTGCTTACTGAGCCCGAAGCTGGCAGCGATGTCGGCGCTGGACGTTCAAAGGCTGTGCAGCAAGCAGATGGTTCGTGGCATCTCACCGGAACAAAGCGTTTCATTACTTCTGGTGATAGCGATCTCTCCGACAACGTCATCCACTTTGTGCTTGCACGCCCAGAAGGTGCCGGCCCTGGCACTAAGGGTCTCTCACTCTTCATTGTTCCAAAATTCCACTTCGACGATAAAACCGGAGAACTTGGCGAGCGTAACGGTATATACGTCACCAACATCGAATCAAAGATGGGCCTCAATGTTTCATCAACCTGCGAGATGTCGATGGGAGAGAAGCAGCCGTGTGTCGGCTTGCTCCTCGGAGATGTGCACGACGGCATCGCTCAAATGTTTAAGGTTATCGAGTTTGCTCGCATGATGGTCGGCACAAAAGCTATCTCTACTTTAAGTGCGGGATACCAACAAGCACTTGCCTACGCAAAGACTCGCGTTCAAGGCCCCGATATGACAAAGATGACTGATAAAGCAAGCCCGCGTGTCACCATCATTAACCACCCAGATGTACGTCGCTCACTCATCACCCAGAAGGCTTATGCCGAAGGAATGCGCGCCCTCGTGCTCTACACCGCTAGTTTGCAAGACGACATCGTGCTCGCGGAAGCTGCCGGCGAGGATACGTCCCAGCTTGTAGCAATGAACGATCTCATGCTTCCGATCGTCAAGGGATTTGGTAGCGAGCGCGCTTGGGTGCTGCTCGGTACGGAGAGCTTGCAGACCTTCGGCGGCTCTGGCTTTACCCAAGACTGGCCACTTGAGCAGTACGTACGCGACGCCAAGATCGACACCCTTTACGAAGGCACAACGGCCATCCAGGGAATGGACTTCTTCTTCCGCAAGATCGTGCGCGATAAAGGTCAAGCACTCGGCACCATCGCCATGCAGGTATCGGAATTTGCTAAAGCAGACAACGGGAGTGGATTCCTATCTGTAGAGCGCAACCTCTTGAGTAAGGCACTTGAAGATGTACAAGCGATTATTGGCACTCTTGTGGGTCACGCCATGATGTCGCAGACGGAGCCAAAAGAAATCTACAAGGTAGGTCTCAACACTTCGCGACTACTGCTCGCAACTGGTGATCTCGTAACGAGTTGGTTGCTTCTTCGCCAAGCCGAAATAGCGCAAGCAAAGTTGGCCGATGCCAACTCACGCGATAAGTCTTTCTACGAAGGAAAGATTGCCGCAGCGAAGTTCTTTGCAGCTACCTACTTGCCACCCATTGCTGCTCAACGCATCGTTGCTGAGACCACGGATAACTCGATCATGGAGATATCAGAGGCCGCTTTCTAGATCTGGACTATTTACGACGATCTTTTAAGACCGGAAATACCTCACGAGTCTTATCAATCGTTTCAATATCCAAATCACAAGTAAGAACTTCCTCATCGTCCCCACCTTCGGCAAGTACTGCTCCCCATGGATCTACTACTACTGAACGACCGCCAAGCACCGTATCGCCTTGAACTCCTACGCCGTTGCAGGCAATCACAAAGCATTGATTTTCGACTGCTCGTGCGCGCGTAAGTAAAGACCAATGCGCTATACGACGTTCTGGCCAAGCTGATGGAATAAGGAAGATCTTGGAACCAAGATCTAATAGTGCGCGATACATCTCTGGGAAGCGTACGTCGTAACAGATACTTAATCCGGCACGACCCCACGGAAGGTCAACTGTCACGAGATCGTTTCCTGCCGCAAGCACTGTGGTTTCGCCACCCGTAAACCCAAAGAGGTGGCGCTTTGCATACTTCCCTACTAGCTCGCCGGTAGGTGAAATAACGATTGCAGTATTACGCAATTTTCCATCATCATCACGAGTGACAAGTGATCCACCATGTAACCAGACCTGTGCTTCTTTAGCGGCAGCTTGCAGCGCACTTACTGCGAGACCATCGATAGATTCTGCGGTCTCTGGGAATGTGGGAAATGCAAAGCCACCTTGTACCCAGAGCTCGGGAAGGATCACAAAATCGGCAGCTGATTGTGCTCTCACTAATGCCGCGGCTCGATCAATGCGTTCGCTAATCGGCTCTGATAGATCGGTCCGCAATTGAATGACATGGGCTCGCATAGGCATTAGCCTGCCACCTATGTCCTCACAGTTGGCAATTCATCCAGAAATGGAACGCTTGCGCCTCGCCTGGCTCGAGAGTGTGGAAGCTATATCCACGCTCGGAGCCACCCTCTCTGACGAAGAGTGGGAGGCTCCAACTCCATGCCCCGGCTGGAGTCGAAAGGACCTCATCAGCCACATTGTGGGCTTGGAATCACGGGTGCTCGGCGGCGAGATCCCTGATCCTAAAACGGTAGATGTCGCTAAGCCGTGGGTGAAGAATCCCGCCGCTAGTTTTATGGAAATCGATGTGGAAGTCCGTCGCGCGCGCCGCGGCCAGATTGTCTTTGGTGAATTCATCGACATCACCCACTTGCGCGACGAAGCGTGGCGGTTGGATTCGCGAGAACCCGAGACCCTTATCCACTTTGATCCCTTTGGTGAGATCTCACTCGGACTTCTCCTCGCACGTCGCGTCATGGATATTTGGACGCACAATCAAGATTTGCGAACATCACTTGGCATTCCCGGAGATGAACTTGGTCTCGGTGCGAAACACTCCTGGATGCTCTTAGGTGCAGGACTTCCGATGGTCTTTGGAAAACGCGGTGGGGCTAAGCCTGGCGAATCTCTTTCGCTAGAAGTGCGCGATTGCTTTACATCACTCATTGAAGTTAACGGGGATGGCAAAGCTGCTTTCGTTAAGGAACTAGCGATACCGACCACTTCAATTTCATTGAGTGCGCATGAGTGGTACTTACTTACAGCCGGTCGTGAGGGACGAGAGAAAGCAACTCCCATTATGAGTGGAGATACAGAGTTAGCCCAACGTGTACTAACGAATTTTTCGGTAACGCCCTAGTTACTCGTCGTCTCCGTCGTTATCGCTCTCATAGAGCTCACTTGGATCTTCAAGTAGCGCACCGATACGTGCCAAGAAGCGTGAACCAAGTTCTCCATCAATCATTCGGTGATCGAATGAGAGGGTGAGTTGGCAAATGGGGCGGACTTTCATTTTGCCCTTAACAGTCCATGGAATTTCACGAATCTGTCCAACGGCAAGAATCGCACCTTGACCCGGCGTAAGAATTGGTGTGCCTCCATCAATTCCTAGCACACCCACATTAGTGATAGTGAGGGTGCCGTGTTGCATACGATTCGGTGGCGTCCGGCCTTCACGTGCAGTATCAACCAAACTCATTAATTCCTTTGCCAGTGTGGGTATATCCATCCCATCGGCTTCGTGAATGACTGGTACAAGTAAGCCACGAGGAGTCGCCGCCGCAAATCCAAGGTTGATATACCGACGAATAATTACTTCGTGATTGGCTTCATCCCAACTTGAATTAATCTTAGGGAATTCTTTCGTGGCTTGAAGTACAGCTGCTGCCACAATCAATAGTGGAGAGACACGCAAACCCTCAAACTCTTCCCAATCCTTAAGTTTCTTTACTGCCTTCAATGTCTTTGCAACATCTACTTGTAACCACACACTCACATGCGGAGCAGTAAAGGCGCTCGAAATCATGGCTTGCGCCATTTCTTTGAGTACGCCCTTTACTGGAATGCGATCCTCGCGGTGTGGGTCATAAGTAGTTGCTGGTGGTTGTTCCATGCCGTGCAGCGCCATTGCGGCATCGAGTACGTCGGAACGAGTGATATTTCCACTCTTGCGAATGCGACGAATATCAACACCAAGATCCTTAGCAAGTTTACGAACTGGTGGCTTGGCAACCACGGGACCGTCGTGCAATTCCACGACAATGCTTTCACCCAACTCTTCTTGGGTGCCACTTGCCGCCTTACGAGCACGGCGAGCAGGTGTCTGACCTTCTTTCACTCCGTAACCCACAAGAACAGCGGCCTGTTTGGGTTTCCCTGTAGGAACTTCAAGATTGCGATCATCTTCTGCCGGTGCTGCCGGTGCTGCTGAAGCGCCGCTACTAGCAACGCCATCTTCAATCGTGATGATCACTGTTCCGACATCAACTGTCTCGCCTTGATTCACATTCAGAGCAGTAACTGTTCCAGCGTAAGGCGAAGGAAGTTCTACCGCAGCTTTCGCAGTTTCAATCTCGCAAATCATCTGGTTGATGGTGACGACATCACCAACGGCGACATACCACTGAAGAATTTCAGCTTCGGTTAAACCTTCGCCCACATCAGGGAGTCGGAAGTCGCGTAGCGCCATGAGTCATCTCCTCTAGAAAGCGAATGCTCGGTCGATCGCATCGAGTGTGCGATCTAAGTCGGGTAGGTAATGCTCTTCCAAACGAGCCGGTGGGTAAGGAACGTTAAAGCCGCCCACCCGAAGTACGGGGGCATCGAGGGAGTAGAAGCACTCCTCGGTGATTTGGCTGGCGATTTCAGCTCCCAGGCCCAGGAATGTGGGTGCTTCGTGCAAAATCACGACCCGTCCGGTCTTTTGGGCAGATTCAAAGACTGGGGCCAGGTCCAGGGGAGAGAGTGTCCGGAGGTCCATGACCTCAACCGAACGACCCTCCTTGGCGCAGACCGCCGCTACTTCAATCGCGGTACGGACAGTGGGTCCATAAGAGATCAGAGTTAAGTCGTTTCCTTCTTGCACAGTTCGGGTCTCATGTAACCCGAGTGATGGCGC
>WLIL01000108.1 GCA_009702245.1 Actinomycetota bacterium | reverse complement strand
TCAAATGATTTTCCTTGGCGCACGGAGGTGATGCCGGCGAATCCGAGGCGAGGCAGCGCGGCGGCGATCGCCTGACCCTGCGGGTCGAGGATTTCGGCCTTTAGAGAGACATCAACTACCACTTTTGCCACTCCCTAATTCTAGTAATTTCGCGCTCAACAGAGTGTCGAAATCGCCTGAGTAATAGCGCTCATCTCAGGCTTGCAAAGTCGCCAATAAGTAGCAGGATGGTCGGATGCGCCTGCCCCTCTCCACTTCTGGGTATGACGCGCTCATGGGTGGAATCCTGCGCACGCTTACCGGTGGGCATAAGTGGCTCCATCGGGTCAGTGGCGGGAGAGCAGGAAAGAGCTTTCCGGGCGGGGCACTGGTGATCTGGGTGACTTTGCCGGGGCGAAAGAGCGGAGTGCCACGACTCACTCCGTTGTTGGGTGCTCCCGATGGCGATGCCTGGGTGGTGGCTGGGTCAGCTGGCGGCATGTCGAGCGCGCCCGAGTGGGCACTCAATGCGATTGCGGCGGCGGAGAATCCCACGAGTGAGTGCTTGCTAGAAGTAAACGGTGTGACGCGGAAGATTCGCGTAATCAATTTGGTGGATGAAGTTGAGCGCAGTTCGGCTTATGAAAAATTAATTCTTGATTGGCGATTCTTTAGATCGTATGCGCAACGTACTTCACGCACCATCCCCGTCTTTCGTCTCGTCGATCTTTAATTTAAAACATCTTCCCAGTTATCCTCAGGTATGACTCTGTGTACTTACTTTGGGTCTCGGCGATGACTACGCGTGAAAGTTCGGGTGGTGGGAGTTCACCGTTCTTATCCCACTCTGATTTTGCTAACCAATCACGGAGAAATTGTTTGTCATAGGAAGGTTGCGCCTGACCAGGCTTCCACTCCGTCAATTGCCAAAACCGTGAAGAATCAGGAGTGAGGGCTTCATCTCCCAATGTGATCACACCTGCAGAGTTTCGACCAAATTCAAATTTAGTATCGGCGAGAATAATGCCTCGCGCTTTCGCAATGGATTCCGCGCGTTTGTATATCGCAATGGAAAGTGTGCGAAGAGTGTTCGCATCTTCGATGCCGATGAGATCAACGACGCGATCGAATGACACGTTTTCGTCATGCTCGCCCACTTCTGCTTTTATCGCGGGAGTAAAAATGGGTTCGGGTAATTCACTTCCATCGACCAAACCTGCAGGCAGTGGAATGCCGCAGACAGTGCCGCTTTCGATATATTCCACTAGGCCTGATCCAGTGAGATATCCGCGAACTACACACTCAACTGGAAACATGGTGAGTTCTTCGCATATGACTGCACGTCTATTAACTTCTTGAGGGACATCAGTTGAGATCACATGATTGGGAACAATGTCGGCGATCTGCTTAAACCACCAGAGCGAGAGCTGCGTAAGAACGATGCCTTTGTTGGGTATGGGAGTGGGTAGTACCCAGTCGAAGGCGGAGATGCGATCACTTGCCACCATAAGTATGTGTCCGGCATCGTTGCGATAGAGATCGCGCACTTTCCCGGTGCGGATATGTTGCCACCCGGGAATTGCAATGGCAGGTGGTGGACCTGCTGGTCCGAAGCCACTCACTCTGTGGGCTTCACGATTAGAGGATGGCGCCGGCGCGGTACTTTGCCGCATCCGGATATCGCTTTGTCACGGTGTTGACCGCTTCGATGATCGCTTTAGTTTGCGAGCGCGCAGCGCCGGTGAATTCCAGTGGTGTCGCAAGGAGTGCGTCGAGTGCCGCGCGATCAAGTGGTACGCGCGCATCACCTGCGAGTCGATCAAGGAGATCGTTACTACTGCGACCAGCGCGCATCTCTAATGCCACGGCGACTGCATGTTCCTTGATCGCTTCATGGGCACCTTCGCGACCGGTGCCGGCCTTCACACATGCCATGAGGATCTTGGTGGTCGCTAAGAACGGCAAGTAACGCTCGATCTCACGTGAGATGACTTCAGGGAAAGCGCCAAACTCTTTAAGAACGGTGAGGGTGGTTTCGAGTAATCCGTCGATAGCGTAGAACGCGTCAGCGAGTGCAACGCGGCGCACTACGGAACAAGAGACATCGCCTTCGTTCCACTGATCCCCCGAGATCTCCGCGATCATCTGCGCATAACCACGAAGTACAACTGCAAGTCCGTTGATACGTTCGCAGGAACGTGTATTCATCTTGTGTGGCATCGCGGAGGAACCCACTTGGCCATCAGCGAAGCCTTCGGTGACAAGTTCGGCGCCGGCCATCAAACGAATGCTGGTAGCAAGTGATGAGGGGCCAGATGCGAGTTGCACAAGTGCGGTGAGTGCTTCGTAATCAAGGGAACGCGGATAAACCTGACCCACAGAGATGAGAGTGCGTTCAAAACCAAGATGTGCGGCGATGCGCTCTTCTAACTTAGCGAACTTTTCTTCGTCTCCATCGAAGAGATCGAGTGCATCCTGGGCAGTTCCTACTGGACCTTTGATTCCGCGCATGGGGTAACGCGAGAGGAAAGATTCGATGCGTTCAAATGCGATGAGGCTCTCTTGGGCCGCATTTGCAAAACGCTTTCCGAGAGTGGTCATCTGTGCCGGCACGTTATGTGAACGACCAGAGATCGGTTGCTCTGCGTAGGTGGCCGATAATTCACCGAGTGAGTGGAGTAGCGCCACAGTGCGATTGCGCACCAACTCGAGAGAGCGCTTGATCTGTAGTTGTTCTATGTTCTCAGTGAGATCGCGGCTCGTCATTCCGGTATGAATCGCTTCGTGACCGGCGAGTGCGTTAAATTCTTCGATGCGTGCCTTCACATCATGACGGGTAACACGTTCACGTGTGGCGATGGATTCCAGATCGACTTTGCTGCGCGACTTTTCGTAGGCCGCGATGGCATCAGCAGAGACATTGAGCCCGAGATCCTTCTGCGCCTTGAGCACGGCGATCCAGAGATCGCGCTCAGCGACCACCTTTGATTCGGCTGACCAGATCTCACGCATCTGCATTGATGCATACCGATTCGCTAAGACGCTCATGGGTTCATCCTCTCATCTTTCGCAGCTGGCTTCATTGATTCCTGCTTTAAGGATGCGATGTCGGTGCGAAAGTGTGCGCCGGCAATCGTGATCTGCGAAGTAGTGGCGTAGGCGATCTTGCGCGCTTCTTCGAGGTTTGCACCTACCCCTGTGATGGTGAGTAACCGCCCTTTAGCGCCCACTAACCGGCCATCAACTTCTTCCGTACCCGCATGAAAGATGGTGGCACTGCTCTTACTCAAGGAGTTTTCACTTGGAAGCGTGATCTGCGCGCCAGTGATGACGTGCTCCGGATAACCTTCCGCGGCGATCACCACAGTGACAGCGGCATCGCTGCTGAACTCAATCTGCTTACCCGCTAGATTGCCGGTGGCTGCGTCAAGGAGCAGAGTGGCAAGAGGAGTCGTAAGACGGGGAAGTAAGACTTGCGTCTCTGGATCACCGAAACGTGCATTGAATTCAATGATCTTGATGCCCTTGCTGGTGAGGGCTAGGCCCGCATAGAGCAGACCCGCAAAGGGAGTCCCCCGTTTAGCCATCTCATCGATCATCGGCTGGAGAACAGTGCGTCGCACTTCTTCCTTGATATCAGCTGGCGCCCACGGAAGTGGTGAGTAGGCCCCCATGCCACCAGTATTCGGGCCTTCGTCGTTATCTCGCACGCGTTTGTAATCTTGCGCAGGATCCATCGGGATGACGGTTGCGCCATCACTTATTCCAAAGAGTGAAACTTCGGGACCATCAAGGAATTCTTCGATCACAACCCGCGCACATGCTGCGGCATGGGCGAGCGCCTCTGCACGATCAATTGTGACAACCACTCCCTTACCGGCTGCGAGTCCATCATCTTTAACCACATACGGCGGGCCGAAGAGATCAAGTGCTGCAGCGGCTTCTTGCGGTGTAGTGCAGACACGGGCGTCCGCAGTAGCAACACAGGCAGCGCGCATGACTTCTTTGGCAAATGCTTTGGAACCTTCAAGTTGCGCCGCAGCTTTGTTCGGACCAAAGACGGGAATGTGATGCTGGCGCAGCACATCTGCAACACCTGCAATGAGTGGAACTTCTGGACCAATCACCACGAGATCGATGCCAATTGTCTTTGCTAATTGTGCGACCGCTTCGCCATCTTCGGTATTGATCTGATGCAATGTGGCAAGGCTGGCGATCCCAGGATTGCCTGGTGCGCAATGGATTTCGGTGGTGATTGGATCCTTCGCCAAACTCTGGCAAATCGCGTGTTCGCGTCCGCCGGAGCCTATAACGAGGATTTTCATGCCAGAGCTTTCTCCAACTTGGCCTTTACTGCGGGCCATTCGTCTGCGAGTACGGAGTAGAAAACTGAATCACGCGGGGTGCCATCTTTGCGAATAACTAGATGACGGAGCACGCCTTCATGTGTGGCACCAAGACGTTCGATAGCGCGTTGCGAACGATCGTTACGAGTGTCGGTCTTCAGGCAGAGACGGTCATAGCCACGAACTTCAAAAGCTTCAGTCATGAGAAGAAGTTTGCATTCAGTATTTACCGCGCTACGCCAAAATGCTTGACCGTAGAAAGTCCAACCTATTTCGACTCGGCGATGAACAGGGACCTGATCAAGGTATGAAGTAGAGCCAATGCATTCGCCTTGGTAAATCACGGCGAAGGGTTCGCGTTCGCCTGCATCGCGTTCGATCAGTGCACCCGTGATGATCTGGGTGATGTCAGCAACGCTATGTGGTGTGTGAAAAGCAAGATCGCGTGCGAGCACATCATCGTTACCGATATGGGTGAAGAGATCTTCTGCGTGCGCCAAGGCGAGCGGCTCAAGCCGCACATGTTTTCCAACTAATACGGTCATGAAACCAGATCGCGAACTGCGATGGTTTCGTCACGTCCTGGGCCAACACCAATCGCACTCATTGGTGCCCCAGAAATGTCTTCGAGGTATTGCACGTAGGAACGTGCATTTGCAGGGAGATCTTCCAAGCTGCGAGCCTTCGAAATATCTTCCTTCCAACCTGGCAAGTATTCATAAATGGGCTTGGCGTGATGGAAATCCGTTTGGGTCGTCGGGATTTCTTCCACGCGCGTGCCATCGATGTCGTAGGCAACGCAGACCGGAATCTTCTCCCACCCAGTGAGTACATCGAGCTTGGTGAGGAAGAAATCTGTAAGCCCATTCACGCGCGTTGCATAACGCGCAATCGGTGCATCAAACCAACCACAACGACGATTACGGCCAGTAGTGACACCGACTTCGCCACCAATACGACGAAGGGCTTCGCCATCTTCATCGAAGAGTTCAGTGGGGAATGGACCCGAACCTACGCGAGTGGTGTACGCCTTTAAGATTCCGATAACGCGAGTGATCTTTGTAGGTCCGATTCCAGAACCTGCACAGGCGCCGCCTGCAGTGGGATTACTGGATGTCACGAACGGGTAAGTACCGTGATCCACATCGAGCAGAGTTCCCTGCGAACCTTCAAGGAGTACAACTTTTCC
>WLIL01000107.1 GCA_009702245.1 Actinomycetota bacterium | reverse complement strand
CAATACTTAAACCAGCGAGCGCAAAGATAATCGGCTCCAGAGTATTAGGCACCCAAGCAACTATCCGATCTCCCTTCTCCACACCTACAGATTTCAGCGCTGATGCCACGGCTGCCACTTGCCGGGCAAGTTCTTGCCAAGTTACTTCACGTCGAGTGCCATCTTCATCAATGGCCACGATAGCAACAGCATTTGCACGACCATTGCGAAAGAGATTTTCTGTAACATTGAGTGAGCCAAGCGGAAAGAACTGTGAGGAAATGAAATCACTTCCGGCATCAAATGCAACTGCACCTTGTTCGCCAATAATTCCTTGCTCATCCCACACTGCAGTCCAGAATTCACCCGGAGCCGAAACGCTCCACTGATGTACCTCGCCATAGGTCTCGGAAGGCGTCTCACTTGGTATGAGTTTTTTAAGGTCTTGAAACGGTCGACCGCGTAAATCCTCTTTGGGAGGAGACCAGAGCGCACGCCCATCAGAAACACTCATGAGTAAAAGTTACCAGGAAAAATGCTTCACTCACTCAAGATCTTCGAAACCGGATTCCGATGGTCGCAACAGAGCGGACAAAAATCTGTGGATCATTTGTCATCCAATCCCTGGGAGTGCCACTCACTAATCTTCGTATTATTTGGCCTTTTTATCCGAATATCTAGACAGGACACATCCTTGCCATAATCACTCCTGCGCAAGGAGTGGACTAGTAGAGTTCTTGTAAGCAAAAAATGGCGTGAACTACCCTCAAGGAGACCACAATGCATAGAGGTTTGCGCCGACCTTCACAGCCTCACATGACCACTGCATGAAATGGGTAACTGAGAGGCGTCACCTGATAGCTCTCCTACTCATAGCGGCAGCACTGCGCCCATCCGTGACCTCAATTCCTCCACAAGTTGATTCCATCCGGCAGAGCCTCGGACTCTCTCTCACGTCTTTCGGCTTTCTCACTTCAATTCCGGTCATTTGCTTCGGTATTGCGGCCCCCATCGGCATCTCGCTCTACTTTCGCCGGCGCTCAACAGACACAATTATTGGTGCTCTTTTGATAGCACTCATCCTGGGCACATTGCTCCGCCCACTACTAGGCAGCACGGTGCTCTTTGCTGGAACCTTCTTAGCAAGTGTCGCAGTGGCCGGGCTTAATATTCTTGTACCCGTTGTCTTTAAGCGCGATTTTGGTCCGCAGATTACCCGCCTCCTTCCGCTTTACACAGTGGTACTAGCTACTTTTGCAACATTGGGTGCATTTCTCTCAATACCCATTTCTAACTACACAACCAAAGATTGGAGAGGAGGCACAATCGTGTGGGCGCTGTGGCCCATACTGGCCTTCCTCGGCTGGTTACCAATAATGATGAAGCAGAAAAGGCTTAATGTCTCTGCGCAACTTGTGACGTCTAAGACTAATTGGAAATCATTATTTAGGGATCGCGTTTCATGGCACGTGACTGGCTTGATGATGGTTCAATCAACACTTTTCTATTCGACAGTTGCCTGGCTTCCTAAGACTTTTATAGATTGGGGATTTTCCGCCACCTCAGCTGGCGCGATGTTAGCGTTAGCCACGGCCGTATCGATTCCTTTCTCTCTCTTGGTGCCATTCATATTTGGACAAGGTATTGATCAACGAAAGCCGATGATGCTTGTTACCACCGCTTCGCTTATTGGACTTCTAGGAATGGCCTTCGGACACTCTGCCGCAACGTGGGTGTGGGTTTTCATGCTAGGAATTGGTCAATCATCACTACCCACTTTATTAATAATTATCGTGTTAAGGGCGCGTTCCGTAGAGGAAGCGGGGCCACTTTCGGCGATGGCCCAGGGGCTCGGCTATCTCGTTGCCTCACTCGGCCCCATCATTGTGGGTGTAATCAGTAGGTCTGCTGGGGGATGGAAAGCTGCCTACCTTTATCTTGCTTTAGTCTGCATCGTAGGGTTGCGTATGGGCTATCTTGCGGGTAAGCCTAGAGCAACAGAAACTTCACTTCAGAAGTGAAGCCTGAAGAACAACTCCAGGCTTCACTTCTGATCGTTACTTCAAGATAGCTGTGGCTTCGATTTCCACTAATTGATCAGGATGGAAAAGTCGCACAACTTGCACACTTGTAGAGGCCGGCGGATTGTCTCCAAAGAATTCCCGACGCACTTCATGCATTTTGTGATGATCATTGATATCCGTGAGGTAAGTGACAATTCGAACCACATCGTCTAGTGATCCTCCCGCGCTTTCCAGCATCTTCTTCATGCTTTCAAGTACCAAGGAGGTCTGGCCAACAATGTCCCCTACACAGCCCACGCTACCGTCAGCTTGACGTGCAGTGAGCCCAGAAATAAAGACCATCTTTGAGCCAGGATCGGAGACCACGAATTGTGTGAAACCTCCGACGGGAACGTGGTACTCGGAGATGTTGCGAACATCCCGGGTCATTGAGGAACACCTGAGATGAACTTGCCGAAGCCAGGAGTGCCAAGAACCTTGCGATCCTTTGCAATCACTGTTCCACGAAGCATGGTGAGCTCGACTACTCCCGTAACCGTCTTACCTAAGTAAGGAGTCCATCCACACTTAGTTTGAAGTCCTTCATCGGTGAGCACATGAGTTCTTTCAAGATCCACAATGACTAAGTCGGCATCTGAACCAGGCGCAAGTGCACCCTTCTGTGGAAAAATTCCCAAGAACTTAGCGGGTGCCTCTGAGAGCAATTCAACCGCTCGGCGGAGAGAGAACTTGCCTTCGGAAACATCCGTTAGCGCAATGCTGTAGTGCCAGTCATACTGCGGTGATCCCATTGCGGCATTCCATGCGTCAGTATCTTGGACCGCAATCTCTTCGAGAGTGTGAGGAGCGTGATCCGAATCGATCATATCCATCGTTCCATCACGTAGGGACTCCCAAATTACTGCCATACGCTCTTCGTCAGCAGTGACAAAGCCCCCTGGACAGGCGCGGCCAGTGAGGCGCTCAAGGTCTTCGATCGTGAGGTGGTAATACTTTGGATCGAGAGCCGCTGACACACGTTGGCCGCGTTCCTTAGCTGCCTTGACCAACCTCAAGCTTCCAGCAGAGTGTGTATGCAAAATGTGCAGACGAACTCCGGTCAAAGCTTGAAGGTTAATGAGGGTGTTCACAGCGGTATGCCAAATTTCCTCAGTTGTATACACCTCGCTGAAAGTTCGCCAGTTTTGTGGCTTGCCTGCAGCAAATGCTTCGTCGCTCAAATGCTCAAAGAGACTCTGATTAAACGGGTGTACTAACGATGGGAGGCCAGTCTCTGCGATCGCACGAAACGACTTCATCAGCTTTCCCTCGTCGTTGAGCGCTAGGCGAGGATCGTGAGGATACGCGCCTGAAACTTGAAACGTCTTAAAACCGGTAGCACCGGCTTCAGCAAGCTTAGGGATTTCCAAGGGATTCGTTCCTGCTACCCAGTGTCCCCAGTCAATGATCGACTTGGAATCGGCAAGCTCACGCTTGGCAAGGTATGTCTCCAATGTATCCGTAGGCGGCTCCACGTTTGGCATATCAATCATGGTTGTAATTCCACCCACCGCTGCGGCGCGCGAGGCTGTGAGGAAATCTTCTTTATTTGTATAACCAGGCTCACGTGTATGGGCATGGGTATCAATGATGCCCGGCAAAATCACTTTGCCTTTAGCATCGATTACCTCATGCGCATCCGCAGCCTCGCCAGCCCTAAGCAATCCGACGATAAGGCCACCTTCGATCAAAACATCCAACTCCACTAACCCACCATTGGAGTAGACCCGTCCGCCGGAAATGCGTGTTGCGTATTTTGCCATGTGAAATCTCTCCTGTTGGTGTTTTAGTTTTGGTCTGGCTTGTAGTTGAGCAATGGGAATACCTTCTCGCCAACCTCTTCAAGGGCGTATTCGTAGCGGTCGTACTGGAGACGGAAATCAAAGACAAACTCTGAGATACCCATATCTGCCAACTCAGTAACTTGCTCCGCAACATCTTCAGCGGTGCCACACACGACGAGTCCTGAAAGATCCTTCACTGTGTCAAAGCTCCCTGAAGGAGGTTTCACCCAAAACTTAGAACCGGTGGAGCTAGTAGCAACTTCCTTGATTGGAACAAGCTTCTCAGCCTCTTCGCGAGTTTTTCCAATTACAACTAGTGGCTGGATAATCGTGTACATATCGCGAGGGTTATCGCCCATGTAATCCTTCAAGTATTGAAGTCGACTTACAAGAGTCGACATCGGAAGGCGCGCTGGATACCAACCATCAGTCTTGTAATCCACCGCACGACGGACCGAAGCCGGGGTATTGCCACCGTAAATAATGGGAATATGTTCTTCAGGCATAGGAAGAAGTTCTGTGCGCTCAATGTTGAAGACGTCACCGTGGTGTTCTACCCAACCTTGAGTCCAGGCCTGACGACACACTTCCAACGTTTCTTGAAGAATCTCTTCACGTCGTTCAACATCAAGGCCGGCTCCCGCGAATTCCGCCGGATTAGAGCCTAAGCCCACTCCAGCAATGATCTTTCCGTTGTTCATGAAAGAAAGATTTGCGAACTCTTGTGCAACTTTGAGGGGCCAACGAATAGGGATAACAACGCCAGTGCCCATTGTACATTTGGTGGTCACCGCAGCCATTGCAGCCATTGTGATAAATGGATCGATGAAAGTCTTAATGTGACCTTCCATACCATGCGGTGACCAAATGAGGTGGTCACGCACCCAAAGTGAACGGTAGCCAAGATCCTCAGCTTTAGTCGCAAGGCGAACTATTGAATCACGAGATGCAAATTCACCGAAGTGTGGGACGAGAGTTCCTAATTTCATTTGTTGTCCTTTTCATAATTTGCACGTGCAGTGGCGATGATCTCTGCGCTATCTTCGATAATCTCAAAGTCGCGACCAGCTGGTGCGTAAATCTCAAGAACAGTTGTAATACCACTACCATCACTACCTGCAGCATGAGGCACCCCCGGTGGAATGAAAGCCACATCACCGGCTTTGAAGAGATATTTCACACCATCAATAATTACTTCAGCGGTGCCGGACATCACCACGTAAATATTCTCTGCCTTAGCGTGGTAATGGTATGGCCCGATGCCCGAATCTGCATTAATTACGTTCGTGTGGAGGTCAACATTGGACGCTCCATCATCAAGACCAACTAGATGATGTGTGACACCACGGTCAAGCCGCATTCCTTTAGGCGTACCAGTATCAATTCTCGTAAATTTCGGACTAGTCATCTGGTGTTCCCTTTCGATTGCGATTGATAGACGTATACATGGATTTCAAAGATGTTTGGCTGCGGCACTATTTTCGTTTGAGACTGGTCCTACGCCGAGAAGGTCGCGCACTCTGTCGCTATATTTACCGAACTCAGGGCTGGACATTCCAGACAGTAATCGAGGATGCGGCAAGTCAATTGAGATGTCTTCTAGAAGTCGACCCGGACGAGTTCCCATGACGACAACTCTTGATCCCAAGAAGACCGCTTCAGTCACTGAGTGCGTGATAAAAATAATCGTCTTCCCGGTTTTCATCCAGATGTTTTGAAGATCTACGTTCAATTGTT
>WLIL01000106.1 GCA_009702245.1 Actinomycetota bacterium | reverse complement strand
AGTTGAATCGGTGGTGTCGTAGAACATGTCCATGGAGGCAACTCCGCCCACATGAACGGGTACCTTCACAGCTAATGAATGTGCGTGCCTGAGTAATGCAAAATCTGCCGGCGGCGAGAAGTCCAAACCGTTGGTGGTACGTCGGTTAATCCCAGAGTCTGTGGAGGCAGTCATCGGCAAAATAATATCGCCAACGTTCACGGCATCTTGAATTGCGCCACATGTTCCTATTCGAATTGCCACTTGTACCTTGTAATCCATGAAAAGTTCATGAAGGTAGAGCGACATAGAAGGTGCCCCCATCCCACTACCCATGACCGAGACTCGGACCCCCTGATACATGCCCGTGAACCCGTACATAGCTCGGATGGCATTGAACTGCTGTGCATCGGTGAGGAAATTCTCCGCTATCCACTTGGCTCGCATCGGATCACCAGGAAGGAGAATTCGCTCAGCCACTTCCCCAGGCGCTGCCGCTATTGTCATACTCATGGAGTAAAGCCTAACCCCAGGAGAGCTTGTGAAGAAAAAAGAAGCAGTTGCACTCGTCACCGCCAAGGATATTCGTATTGTCCGCTTTCTCTACTGTGATCTTGCAGGCGTGATCCGGGCTAAGACCGTTCATGGCTCGCAATTTGCTGGAAAAATTAACGAGGGTGTAGGACTTACCCGCGCCCAGAACGCCGTCAATCTCTTTGAAGATTTGATTCCAGTAGATGGTATGGAACCCATAGGTGAAGTACGGATCACCCCAGACCTTGACTCACTTACCATCTTGCCATGGGTAAATAAGACCGTCGGGGTTTTCTGCGATTTAAAAGAACAAGATGGAAACGATTGGGGTGGTTGTACTCGCACGGTATTGAAGCGCGCGATTGCACAAGCTGCTGAATTAGATATTGAAGTGATGGCCGCATTTGAAAGTGAGTTCTACATCGCAGAGCAGGGTCTTGACGGTCCTGTGCCATGGCAAAATGGTCCTTGCTATTCCAGTTCTGGATTAGATCGAGCAAGTTCTGTCGTCTATGACATCGTAGATAATCTTGTTGCTCAAGGAATTATCGTTGAGCAAGCAATTAACGAATATGGTCCAGGTCAACAAGAGATTGCCATCAAATACGATAAAGCTTTGCGTGCCGCTGATTTACACCTTAAGTTTCGTGACACCGTGCGCGGAACTACCGAAGTACAACATGGCTTACTCGCTTCGCTAGCGCCAAAACCTTTTGCTGATGGCATCGGATCTGGGGCGCACTTGCATTTTTCTCTGTGGTCTAAATCGAAAGGGATCAACCTTCTCTACAACGCAGATGAACCAACGAAGCTTTCAGGCTTTGGAAAGTCATTTGTTGCTGGAGTCCTTGACCATCTTCCCGCTCTACTCGCACTTACTTGTCCTTCATACGTTTCCTACCACCGTCTCAAGCCACATTCTTGGGCTGGAAATACGATCTCCTGGGGTTATGACAATCGTGAATGTGCTGTTCGAGTTGCAAGTCCATTTACTGGTCGTGAAATGGAATCAATTAATCTCGAATTGAAGGCCTGCGATGGATCAGCAAATCCATATCTAGCACTCGCCGGCGTGATATTGGCAGGGCTAGATGGCGTCAAGAGAAATCTACAACCACCCGCTCCGGCTCATCGCGATCCGGTCTTTCTCACAGATGAAGAACGCGCTGCCTGCGATATTCGCCCCCTTCCAGCCTCTCAGTTAGCGGCGCTCTCCGCCTTGGAAGCCGATTCAATCCTCACCGAAGGACTTGGAGAGCTGATGACCAGGGCATATCTAGCCACCCGGAGAGCGGAAAATGAAAAAGCTACTCGTATGGGTGATGAGTGGGCACGCTTGTATACCTTCTCAACCTTTTGATCATCTAAGATCACACTTATGTGTCGACTCTTCGCCTGGCATTCTCCGAATCCTCTTTCAACGTCAGAGGCGCTTGGGAGCGATCAACCTAATCTGATAGAACTTAGCCGTCAGCACGAGCATGGTTGGGGAATGGCTTGGTGTGATGAACATGGCCAGGTTCTTCGGCATCGCGACGAAGAGGCAGCCTTTAAGGCACCCACAGTTGATATTGCAAAAAGTACGGACGCAATCGTGCATCTTCGTTGGGCCACCGAAAATATTCCAGTCTGTATTCCAAATACACACCCATTTATTAAATCAACACCGCTGGGAGAAATGGCCTTCATTCACAATGGTGGAATTACTCGCGGTCCACTGCTGCGCTCGCTCATTGATGACGATATTTTTGAAGATCTAGAAGGTGAAGGCGATTCGGAACAGTACTTCGGCGCAATCATCACCAAACTAAGAAGTAATGGCGGTGATCTAGTGGGCGCTTATCGCGATTTTCTCGCTGAAGTAAGCGCAGTTGAATATTCCAGCTTGAACGCTTTCATTCTCACTACAGACCACCTATCGGTAATTTCTGCCTACCGTCCCGAAAAACGGCCAAGTTCGCAGCCCGAGGATTACTACGATCTCTCCTGGGATACTGACCCCCGGAATGTCACTTCAGTCTGGTCAAGTGCGGTTCGCAAGCGCCCAGGCCAGCCGGTTGAGAATTACTCGTTGATAGAAATTGACCGCGCCACGGGTGCAGTCACCCACCACCCCCTTCGTTAAATTCAACAATTTGTAGAGAATTATCTTCACACGCGCAGAAATGCTCAATATTTTCCACACACCCATTCAATACCTCTGAATATCTCTGAAAATCTCTGAAAACCTCTCCAAAATACCTTCCATTCCAGGCCGAGGTGGCGATACTTGAAGAAGTCGGAGGCTATTTCAGCCGCCCGTGAGAGTCGAGGGGATGCACTTATGCACCAAACCGATCTAAAACTTTCTAAGAGCCTCACCATCTGGGAAGTCGTCGGCATTTCGATTGCGCTGATGGCTCCATCGATGGCGGCAAATATCAATCCACAGGGCCCTGCGAGCGTTGTCGGTACAGCAGTACCGCTCGCCTTCCTTATCGCCGCTGTCGGCGTTGTTTTAGTGAGTTATGGCTTTATTCGCTTAAGCCAATCTTTCAACCACGCGGGTTCTGTCTATGGATTAGTCGGAAAAACCCTCGGAGCTAGATCTGGGGTTGTCGCTGGGTGGGGATTGCTCGGAACTTACACTTTCTACTCCATCGTCAGCACAATGGCCACCGGAGTATTCGGTTCTGCACTGTTGAAACAACTAGGAATCGTTAAAGAACCAGGGGTAGCGCTTCCCTTCATTATCGGAGGCCTCGGCTTAATAGCAATTGTCGCGCTAGCTGTTAGCTCGGTGAAGCGTGGAACACGATTGCTTCTTCTGGTGGAGGGGTTAACAGTGGCTTTGATTCTTCTTACCGTGATTGTGGTGCTTGTGAAGATTCTGACCGGCAACGCGCCTCACGGAGAGACCTTCACCATGAGCGTGTTCACCGTCCCTGCAGGTGCTGACTTCAGCACCGTCTTCCTCGGAGTCGTTTTCGGCTTTCTCTCCTTCGCTGGCTTTGAAGCAGCAGCCACAATGGGCGAAGAAGCAAACGCTCCACGCCGCGATATTCCCAAAGCAATGCTTGGAGTGGTGATCTTTGGCGGAATCTATTTCACAGTAGTTACCGCAGTTGAAGTAATGGGCTTTGGAGCCAATGCTGAGGGAATGAAGAACTTTGTCGGATCGGGTTCTCTCTTGGGCGATTTAGGTAAGGCCTATGTGGGTGATTGGCTCGGCGTAATCATCACTCTTGGTGTCACTATTTCGGCAATGGGATGTCTCTTAGCTTGTGTAGTAGGGGCTGCCCGTATGCTCTTCGCTCTCAGCCGTGATGCGGAGTTTGCCATGTTTTCCAAAGTATCTGCAAAGACTAAAGTCCCCACGACGGCGGTCTATTGGGTGGCCGGCGCTGTTGCCGTTTTCACCA
Organism: Actinomycetota bacterium; assembly: GCA_009702245.1. Taxonomy (GTDB): domain Bacteria; phylum Actinomycetota; class Actinomycetes; order Nanopelagicales; family Nanopelagicaceae. The sequence continues at coordinate 1,689 of WLIL01000106.1, read as the reverse complement.
TTGCATGGAGACTCATGTTTAATGCCGGTGCCTTCGACGTATTTGTAGGCTCTGGTGTTATCGGAACTTTGATTCTGCTCATCGTTTATGGCTTAGCCACAATCGGAGCTATCAAATTCCTCTTCTTCTCAGGAAAGCAACGAGTTCCTCAATATGAGATCATCATTCCTCTTCTTGGTCTCCTCATGTTGGGTTACACCTTCTTCCGAAATGTCTGGCCGCTACCCACTACAGGTGCAGGTCAGGGTTACGACGTCATCACAATCGCTTGGCTTCTTATCGGGGTAATTGCGGTTATTGTGGCTCCGAAGTTAACAAAGAAGATGGGCGATAAAATGAACGCTGATGAAAATCTAATCGAAACAGATGTGCAATAATTAGCGTATGAACAGTAGCTATACAGTTGTAGATTTGACCCTGCCGTTGGGCCCGGCCACAGTAATGTGGCCGGGTGCACCGGCGCCACAAGCCGACACCCTCGTTACTGTCGCTCACGATGGATACTTTGCTCGGCTAGTCCATCTCTATGAACATAGCGGCACGCATGTAGACGCTCCGTGTCACTTCGTTGAAGGTCACGGAACTGTAGACAAATTGCCACTTCAGTCACTGATTAGTCCTGCAATCATGATCGATGCGTCGGGAGATATCGCCGGTAACCCAGATGGCGCTCTAGAGCTCTCTACGGTTCTCAAATGGGAAGAGAAGCACGGTCGCATCCCCGATAATTCCGTAATTTTACTTCGGACAGGTTGGGAAGACTTCTACTCAGACCCAGAGAAATATGGCATCCAGAAAGATGGCATGCACTTCCCTGGCTTTGGCGTCGAAGCAAGTGAGTTTCTTGTTAATGAACGAAAAGTCGTCGGTATCGGCTTAGACACCTTAGGCATCGATCGGGGTATAGATACGCATTTTCCAGTTCACTCCCACGTCACACTCCCACACAATGTGTGGCATATAGAAAATCTCACCAATCTCAAGTCGCTGCCGCCCACTGGCGCACTTGTTTTTATCGGTGTACTACCGCTGGTAGATGGTTCGGGATCTCCTGCGCGCATTCTTGCCATGGTTCCGAAATAGCCACAGCTCGTTTAATAAACTCGGGCGTATCTTTCGCATATTTCAACGGGATCTAAGTCGGCCATCAGTTTAACTTCGAGACGCTTCACCGAAACGTATGAGTCGTACATAATTTTCGGCATCCACTCTCGCACGATCGAGTCTGCATCCATAAGATCCAATGCTTCCGTCAAGGATCCTGGCAGAGGGAGAATATGCAACTCCTTGCGCTCTTGATCGGTCAACGAGCCGGGATCAACCCCAAGAGCTTGCGGGATCTCGAGCTTCTCTCGAATTCCTTGTAACCCTGCACGAACGAGTGTCCCTAAAACGATGTACGGGCTTGCCGTTGCGTCAGGCGCTCGCAATTCCAAATTGTATCCTCGAACCATTTCCGCAGGATCCATAGATGGCGATGGACAAATGCGAATCGCGGCCTCTCGATTCTGCACACCAAAACTTGCATACCCCACCGACCAATGTTGCGGACCAAGTCGAAAGTAGGAGACTGGGCTCGGCGAAGTGAGCGCACAGATCGCCGGCATATGTCTGACCACTCCTGCAATAAATTGTTGTGTAAGCAGACTCGCATCATGTTTCTCACCAGGGTGTGAAGTGACATTTTTT
>WLIL01000105.1 GCA_009702245.1 Actinomycetota bacterium | reverse complement strand
TCGGGCCTAACGGTGCAGGTAAGACCACGCTCTTCAAGATGCTGCAAGATTTAGAGCAGCCAGATAAAGGCACCGTAAAGATTGGTGAAACAGTAAGAATTTCTTACGTTGATCAGTCACGGAGCGGGATCGATCCTAAGAAGTCACTGTGGGAAGTTGTTTCCGATGGCTTGGATTTCTTAAAGGTGGGTCAAGTAGAAATGCCAAGTCGGGCCTATGTGTCTGCTTTCGGTTTCAAAGGCCCAGACCAACAAAAGGCGGCCGGCATCCTCTCGGGTGGTGAACGCAACCGACTTAACCTGGCGCTTACTCTCAAGATGGGTGGCAATCTCTTACTACTCGATGAGCCCACAAACGATCTCGATGTAGAAACTCTAGGTTCATTAGAAAATGCGCTACTAGAATTCCCGGGCTGTGCGGTGGTGATCTCCCACGATCGCTGGTTCCTTGACCGCGTTACTACCCACATCTTGGCGTACGAGGGTGACTCTCAATGGTTCTGGTTTGAAGGAAACTTTGAATCGTATGAGAAGAACAAGATTGAACGCCTTGGTGCAGATGCTGCTCGTCCCCATCGCGCCACATATCGCAAGCTCACTCGCTAGGTAGTTCGTCCATGCGCCACATCTTCCAATGCCCGGTGCGCTGGGGAGATATCGACGCATTTCAACATGTCAATAACGTTGCTTATCTCGAGTATTTGCAAGAGGCGCGCGTTGATATGTTCTGGGTGCATCCGGCGCGTGCAGGGTTAAAGCCACTGGCTCGAGGAATTGTCGTAGCACGGCACGAGATCGATTACTTGGCTCCGATGGAGTGGCGCGAGGCACCGATCACGATCGAGATATGGGCGACCAAGGTACTTGCCTCAAAATTCGAACTCGCATACCTACTGCGCGATGACGAGCGTGCCTATGCGCGCGCCAAGAGCGTGATGGTGCCCTTTGATTTGGAGAGCCAGCGTCCTCGAAGGATGAATGATGCTGAGAAAGAAGCGCTCGCACCTTTTCTAGAGCAAGAATGATCAGACGCCTTAAGAGCGTTCACCCTTCTTGGGTGGCAGCCGCCGTTGGATTTTTGGCCCTGATCGGCGGCGCAGGAATGCGATCTACTCCTTCAGTTTTAGTGGTTCCCATCGAAGATGAGTTTGGTTGGTCTCGAGCAGATATATCTGTGGCGCTCAGCGTCAATATTTTGATGTATGGGCTCACGGCGCCTTTTGCTGCCGCGTTAATGGAACGTTTTGGAGTGCGCCGCGTGGTGATGGGGGCGCTGGCGTCCATTGGTCTGGGCGCCGGTTTAGCGATTTACGCAACCTCACCTTGGGTACTCGTGATCTGCTGGGGATTCATGGTTGGGTGCGGCACGGGATCGATGGCATTTGTTTTTGCGGCCACCATTGCAAACCGGTGGTTTGTCGCAAAACGCGGAATGGTCATTGGTGGATTAGGCGCCGCCTCTGCTGCCGGAAATTTACTCTTTTTGCCAATCATTTCAAGAGTGACTGTGGCACATGGTTGGCGATCTGCATCGCTGATAGCTGCTGGTCTGGCGCTCCTAATGATCCCAATTGTTTTCTTCTTCATGAAGGAGAGGCCAAGTGCGATTGGTGCCATGCCATATGGAGCAGATCAGAGTTCGTGGGTGGAAGCCCCTCGTACTTTGGGAAATCCGGCCAAGTTTGCGGTGGGGACGCTTCGGGAAGTTATTCGGACCAAGCAATTCCTCTATTTGGCTGCATCATTTTTCATTTGTGGTCTCTCTACAAATGGTCTCATTGGAGGTCACTTCATCCCGGCTGCGCACGATCATGGAATGGGGGAGACGACTGCGGCGGGCCTGCTCGCACTTGTGGGTGTTTTCGACGTCCTTGGTTCTTTTGCTTCAGGTTGGTTGACTGATCGAATCCCAGCGAAAAAATTGCTCTTCGTTTACTACACATTCCGCGGGCTTTCACTTCTCTTCCTCCCTTCCATCCTTTTTGCATCCGTTCATCCCAGCACGGTCGTGTTCGCAATTTTTTATGGAATCGACTGGGTGGCCACTGTTCCCCCCACGATTTGGCTCTGCCGCGAAATCTTTGGTCCAGAACGCGGCGCAGTGGTTTTCGGTTGGACTTTCGCTACTCACATGATTGGTGGATCGGTGGCCGCACTTGCTGCCGGAATTATGCGCGTGCACTTCGGCGATTATGTTCTCGCCTTTTATGCAGGGGGAGCTCTCTGTTTTGCGGCTGCGATCATCGTCATGTTCATTGATCCAAAGGCGCGCCCGCTAGAATCAAAGCCATGAGCGAGAATTTCTACGAAGCCATCGGCGGGGCGCCCGTATTCGAAAAGTTGGTGGATCTCTTCTACGAAGGTGTGGTCACTGATCCGCTCCTTCGCCCGCTCTATCCGGATGATGACATGGAAGGTGCTAAAGAGCGCCTTACCCTTTTCCTGATGCAGTACTGGGGTGGCCCTGGAACTTACTCGGAACAGCGTGGCCACCCAAGGCTTCGGATGCGCCACGCTGATTTTGAGATCACGGGTGCTGAACGCGATGCGTGGCTCAAACATATGATTTTTGCGGTTGATGCTCTCGAGCTAGCGCCAGACTTGCATGCGGAATTATCCAAGTATCTGGAAGCCGCAGCGTTCTCGTTGGTTAATAGCCCTGACCGGTAATTAAAACTCGGTTATCTTTTGAGAGGAATCCGTAACAGGAAGGGTTCTGTAGAAAGTCCAAGTAATGGTCAAAACATTAGTGAAATCTACTGTATTCATTGGCGATAGCGCCTTGTACTGTGAGGAAATCTGAGTTATTTGTCCTATTCGCGTGGTCCATTGCAACTCTGAAAGGAGGGCAGATGATGATTGTTGATCATGCGGGAGTAACACTAAACAATTTAACTAAATCGTATGGCTCTCAAAAAGTTCTTCATGAGGTGAGCTTTTCGCTTAATCCAGGACAGATAACAGGCCTCTTGGGAGAGAACGGTGCCGGGAAGTCAACGCTTGCCAAGATTCTTGCGGGTGCGACCACGCCTGACACGGGAAGTATTCTGATTGGAAATAAGCATGTTTCTCTTCAAACACCTCGTGAATCATTGGCACATGGGATCTCGTTCATTCCGCAGGAACTCATTTATGTTCCACGTCTTACTGTTGCTGAAAATATATGTTTGGGGCGATGGCCACGTAAAGGTTTCGTAACTTCGCCGACTCAGATGAAGACCTTTGCGGAGTCAGAGGTTACTCGTTTAGGATTTGACCTCCCACTACAGAGTGAGATGAATTCACTCAGTTTTGCTCAGCAACAGACAGTTGAAATCGTAAAGGCCCTTTCGCGAGATTCCAAACTAATCATTCTTGACGAACCAACTGCGGCGCTGAACAACGATGAGAGCGCCCAATTGCTTAGCATCATGGGAAACATGGCGCTTTCTGGGGCTTCAATTTTGTACATCTCTCATAGGCTCGATGAAGTTTTCAGCATATGCACTGCACTGCAAGTTCTTCGTAACGGCTCTCTCGTCTTCTCCGGAGACGCAAGCCTGACGGATCCCGCGGAGGTGATTAGCCACATACTTGGAAGGGCAGAAGTTCAGTTGGAAGGTCGGCGAGGGAACGCTATCTCCCAGAAGGCTGTTTTAAAGATTGAAAATTGGTCGCGCCAGCAATATCCGTCATTGGACGCGGTTTCACTCGAAGTCCATGAGGGAGAAATAGTCGGACTTTACGGTCTAGCAGGATCTGGTGCTGAGGTTGTTGCGCAGACTCTTGGGGGTCTTATCCCGGATGTTGTGGGGATGACCTTCATCGATCAGGCGGCAGTGACAACTCCTAGATCTCCACGACATTCGCGACTAGCAGGTATCGGATATGTTCCGGCCGATAGAAAGCTACAAGGATTGGTTCCCACGCTCTCTGTTCGCAACTCACTTTCACTCTTGATCATGCGAAGGCTAGCCAAGTGGGGCGTTATAAACGCTAAGGCGGAATTGGCCAATGCTAATGGAATGGCGACTGATACCCAGCTACGCGCAAGAAGCATTGAGCAAACGGTGGGAGAGCTTTCGGGTGGAAATCAACAGAAGGTTTTGATGGCAAGTCGGATCGCCCAAAAGCCGAGAGTTCTGGTTCTTCAGGAACCAACGAGAGGCGTTGATGTCGGCGCCCGAGTTGAGCTCCATAAGCTTCTGAGAAAACTTGCAGATTCAGGTACTGGGCAGTTGGTTGTCACTTCGGATATCGAAGAGGCTGTGCAGATTTGTGACCGGCTATTGATTTTTCGCGAAGGCCGGGTCACTCGGGAGTTCAGGGATCTCAATTCGGAGACACAAAGTGCGGCGCTTCACGCAGCGGGAGGAATGTAAAGATGGATGAAAGCACAGCGATTAGTAGATTCTCAAAAGGAAACTCCCCTTTTCGAAAAGTGGTTCTCAGCGAAGCCACGATTCGGTTTATTATCTTAGGGATTTTCTTAGTCGTTCTTTCTCTCATCTTTTCTAGCAGAAATGCAAATTTTACAAGTGGAAATAATTTAGCAAACATCTTAGGTAATGCATCTGTCATTGGAATCGTCTCGTTAGGGCAGTTGCTTGTCATAATTTCTGGAGGATTTGACCTTTCGGTCAGCGGAACGGTGCCTTTGGGCGGTGTCGTCTTTGCGATCATTCTTAACAAGGGTTGGTCGGTACCAGCTGCACTCCTTGCTGCTGTGGCTATTGCGGGGATTTTTGGTCTTGCAAACGGAATCCTCGTAGGATTCGTGAAGATTAGCCCTCTCATTGCAACTCTTGGGACTTGGTATATATCTGCAGGATTTGCTTTGACGTTATCTGACGGAGTGCAAATACCTTTTGATGATCGTGCAGATGGAATTCTTTCGGCCCGAACCGTTTTTGGAGTGAATAACCAGATCTGGATATTCCTAGGAATATCCTTAGTTGTCACTTTTCTTTTGAGATTCACCGTGTTCGGACGATCGCTATACGCATTAGGCGGAAACCGGGAAGCTGCTCGTCTAGCAGGTATCCCAGTAAGCGCCATGACGGTCAGCGTCTATGTTATTTCAGCCTTTATGGGAGGACTTGCTGGCGCAATATTAGCAAGTCAATTGCTCACTGGTTCTGGGACTGCCGGCATTAACTCGGCGCTGCAATCTATTGCTGCGGTAGTTCTTGGAGGCGCAGCCCTAACGGGTGGCGTCGGTTTTGTAGCTGGCACGCTCGTTGGGGTAATCATCCTTGGGGCACTTTCAAACGGTATGTCGATGCTTGGAATCCCGGCGTTCTTTCAAACCATGGCAACTGGGATCGTTCTTTTGTTAGCTGTGATTTTGAGCCAATTCCGTAAGCGAGGCTCTTTTCGAAAGTCAGAGCAAGTATCTAGTTCTAAATCACAACCGCAACATCCGACTAACTAGGAAGGCAATAAATGAAGAAAGCTAAGGTTGGCAAGTGGACCATAATGGCGGTCGCGGGGGCTCTTGTTCTAAGTGCCTGCAGTAGCAGTGCGACGACCGAAACTGAATCGAGTGCAGATGCTGCAGATACTCCCGCAGCACCTTTCAAGATCAGTTTCTCAATTTATACCGAGGCAGCTCCACTCTTTCAAGTGATTCACAAAAACCTTGATGCTCAGATTGCCGCAAATGATACCGGTGTTAATGTCAAGTGGTATGACAATGCCGGTGACCCTGCAAAAATGTTGGAAAACGTGCAGCTTAAAATCGCAGATAAGCCCGATGCGATTGTTATCTATCCCGTATCAACCGCC
>WLIL01000104.1 GCA_009702245.1 Actinomycetota bacterium | reverse complement strand
TCCTCTCATGATCCTGGTATTCATTGATCACGATCGTGGAGTTATCGACGACATTTCTTTGCAAGGAATCACTTTTGCTCGTTCACTTGATTCAAGCATCGAAGCAGTTGTGGTGGGTGGCGAAGCAAACGCTGCGCTCCTTGGTGAGTACGGCGTCACCAAAATTCATCACGCCACGCATGCATCGCTCACGGATTACACCCCGCAGGCAGTCGGCCGCGCTCTTGCTGAGGTGGTGAAGAGCGCGTCGCCTAGCGCGCTCATTACCGGAGGTACTCCTCGAGGAAATGAGGTGCTTGCACACGTAGGCGCCATGCTCGATCTTCCCGTGGTCGCTGATTGCTCGGAGATCGATCTGAGTACCAGCACGGTGAAGCGGATGCGTTGGGGTGGAAACCTTATCGAGCACGCCAAGGTGCACACCTCGATGATGATCGCCTCGATCTTTCCTCACCAGATCGCCGCAACTCCAGCGCCTGTGAGCGCAGAAGTAATCGCCTTCACACCGGAACTCACCGCCCAAGACACCTTGGTAAAAATCATTGATCGCACGGGCGAAGCCGCCGGTGGCGTCACGCTTGCCGAAGCGAAAGTCATTATCTCTGGCGGTCGCGGGGTCGGCGAAGATTTCACGCTCATCGAAAGCCTTGCAGGATTACTGGGTGGAGCGGTTGGTTGCTCGCGAGTTGTCACCGCGGCTGGTTGGCGTCCACATGCCGAGCAAGTAGGGCAGACTGGGACCAAAGTCGCACCAGATCTCTATATCGCCTGCGGAATCAGTGGCGCTACGCAACACATCGCAGGATGTAAGAATAGTAAGACGCTCATTGCCATCAACACCGATGGCGATGCGCCGATCATGTCGTACGCCGATTACGCAATCGTGGGCGACTTGCATCAAATCCTTCCCGCGATCATTGCGGCCACACAAGCCGCGAAAGGCTAAACATGTCCGACATCGAAATCGCTCAAGCTGCCACCATGCTCCCGATCAACCAGATCGGTGAGAAGCTTGGAATTCCAGCGGAAGCGCTCGAGCCATACGGCCATTACAAAGCCAAGATCTCACTCGATTACCTCGCGAAACTTCCAGAGCGTCCACACGCGAAATTGATTTTGGTCACCGCAATCAGCCCCACACCAGCGGGTGAAGGAAAGACCACGACGACTGTGGGCTTAGGCGATGGGCTCACCAAGATCGGCAAGAACGCACTCGTTTGTTTACGCGAGCCATCACTTGGTCCAGTCTTCGGTATGAAGGGCGGAGCCGCTGGTGGTGGGTATGCACAGATCGTGCCGATGGAAGATATCAATCTTCACTTCACTGGCGACTTTAACGCCATTGCACTGGCTAACAACTTGCTAGCCGCACTTTTAGATAATCACATTCACCACGGCAATGCTCTCGACATCGATGTTCGCAGAATCGCCTGGAAGCGTGTGGTTGATATGAACGACCGTGCACTCCGCGACATCGTGGTCTCACTCGGCGGGCCAGGAAACGGATATCCACGAGAAGATGGTTTCGACATCGTGGTGGCCTCCGAGGTCATGGCGATTTTCTGCCTCGCAACATCGCTCGAGGATCTCAAGCGTCGCCTCGGAAACATCGTGGTTGCCTACACTCGCGAACAGAAGCCAGTGCTGGCACGCGATCTCAATGCAGATGGCGCGATGACCGTGCTTCTCAAGGATGCTTTTGCTCCCAACCTTGTGCAAACGCTCGAGAACACTCCAGCAATCGTGCACGGCGGACCTTTCGCAAATATTGCGCATGGATGTAACTCCGTCATCGCCACCACATCCTCGATGAAGCTCGCGGATTACGTGGTATCGGAAGCGGGCTTCGGTGCAGACCTTGGTGCAGAAAAGTTTGTTGACATTAAATGTCGTAAATCTGGTTTGCGTCCATCAGCTTCCGTCATTGTGGCCACCATCCGCGCACTTAAGTTCCACGGTGGCGCTGCAAGAGATGAACTCACTAAGGAGAACCTCGCGGCTCTCGAAGCCGGTTTGGTAAATCTCGAGCGTCATATCCGTAATGTGCGCGATGTTTACGGCATTCGCACGATCGTTTCTATCAATCACTTTACTAGCGATACTGATGCTGAAGTAGAACTGCTCACGAAGCGCGTCACTGCACTCGGCGCCAAGATCGTGCTCGCCACCCACTGGGCTCATGGCGGCAATGGCGCTATCGAACTCGCGCATGCAGTGGTTGAGGCATGCGATAACCCCACGCCGCTCACTTTCGTTTATCCGGACGAAATGTCATTAGAAGAAAAAATCAATGCGGTGGCCACGCGCGTTTATGGCGCTGCGGGTGTGAACTTCGACGGCAAGGCAAAGAAGCGCCTTGATGAACTACAAGCCACCGGTTACGGCCACTTCCCGGTCTGCATCGCGAAGACGCAGTACTCCTTCTCCACCGACGCCACCCTCAAGGGCGCTCCCTCAGGCCACACCCTCGATGTCCGTGAGATCCGCCTGTCGGCAGGCGCGGAGTTCGTGGTGGTCGTTTGTGGGGAGATTATGACTATGCCCGGACTTCCCAAGGTGCCCTCCAGCGAGAAGATCGACCTGGTGGACGGGAAAGTTGTAGGTCTCTTCTAAAGCGTGGGACTCTAAGTCTCCAATGAAGTACCTGACCTGGACAGATGAGGCCGCCCTGGAGGTGGTGAGGGAGCACGCCGAAAAGCCCGGGCCCATGCTTCTCACTCTGCAAGCTCTCCAGGAGCGCTTCGGTTACGTAGAGACTTCACTCCTGCCGAGCATCGCAAAGGTACTCAATGTCAGCCGCGCCGAAGTCCATGGCGTGCTTACCTACTACAGCGATTTTCGTACGACTCCGCCAGCATCACGTCAGATTCATCTCTGTGTAGCGGAAGCGTGCCAGGCGCTCGGTGTGCGAGATGTGGTGAAGGAACTTGCCGCCGCAGGATACGAAGTCGGAGAACGTAGCAAGGATGGAGCTACTGACGTGGTGGGTGTTTACTGCCTCGGAAATTGCGCGCTAGGACCAGCAGCACTCGTCGATGGAAATCTCTGTGGCCGTGTTTCTGCGAAATCACTTGTTGCACAGGTGACCTCATGACAATCGTTTATGTCCCAGGGGATTCCGCGGCTCGATCTATTGGCGCTGACGAAGTTGCCGCACTGATCGCAGCACACGCTGCTAAAGCAGGAATTGATATTGAATTACGTCGCAATGGTTCACGTGGTGCACTCTGGCTAGAAACACTTGTCGAAGTAGATAATGGAAATGGTCGCTTCGCTTACGGACCGGTCACTCCCGCAGATGTCGACTCGCTCTTTGCAAACAATTTCCTCAACGCTGGTACACATCCACTTTCTCTCGGAAAGACCGAAAGTATCGAATGGTTGGCCACGCAAGATCGCGTCACTTTTTCCCGCGTCGGAATTATCGAGCCACTTTCGCTTTCACAATATGAGGCACATGGTGGGCTCGCAGGATTGCGTACCGCACTTACACACCCCGATGTAGTCGGTGAAGTGCTGGCTTCCGGGTTGCGTGGCCGCGGTGGCGCTGGATTTCCAGCCGGAATCAAATGGCGCACGGTTCTTGAAGCAGCTGGAGATCAAAAATACGTAGTGTGTAATGCCGATGAAGGTGATAGCGGCACCTTTGCGGATCGCATGTTGATGGAAGGCGATCCCTTCACACTCATTGAGGGTATGGCTATCGCCGGTATCGCAGTAGGTGCCACCTACGGATACATCTATATCCGCTCTGAATATCCAAGCGCTATTGAGGTCATGAATAAGGCCATTGAAGTGGGACGTCTAGCGGGGCTTCTCGGCAAGAATATTCTCGGCAGCGATAAGAGCTTCGATCTGGAAGTGCGCGCTGGTGCGGGTTCTTATGTGTGCGGTGAAGAGACTGCGATGTTGGAGAGTCTCGAAGGTAAGCGCGGCATGGTTCGCCCCAAGCCCCCACTCCCAGCAATATCTGGGCTATTTGGAAAGCCCACAGTTATTAACAACGTCCTCACACTTGCTTCAGTGCCCGCGATTATGAAAGATGGCTCGAAGAGTTACCAAGATCGCGGCATCGATCGCTCGCGCGGCACTCAAGTCTTTCAACTTGCTGGCAACATTGCGCGCGGCGGGATCGTAGAAACAGGTTTTGGAATTTCGCTGAGCGAAATGATCACTCGTTTTGGTGGTGGCACACTCACTGGCCATCCAGTCAAAGCAGTACAAGTCGGTGGCCCGCTCGGTGCTTATCTCTCGGCAGACCAATTAGATGTAGCACTCGATTACGAATCACTTGCAGAAGCGGGTGCGATGCTCGGTCACGGTGGCATTGTGGTCTTCGATCAAAGCGTCAACATGTTGCAACAAGCACGCTTTGCGATGGAATTCTGTGCAGCGGAGTCCTGCGGCAAATGCACCCCTTGTCGCATCGGAGCTGTACGTGGTGTCGAGGTTATAGACCGCATTATCGCCGGCGAAGAGCGCGAGAAGAACATCGAACTACTCAATGATCTCTGCGATCTCATGACCGAAGGTTCGCTCTGTGCCATGGGTGGACTCACACCGCTTCCTGTGCGCAGCGCTCTTGTACACTTTCCACTCGAGGAGGTATCGAAGTGACTCTGTTACACGAGCCTGATTACGGCACTCCCGCAGTCAAGAGCGATATTGAGGTAGAACTTGTTATCGATGGCATGCCTACCCGCGTTCCAGCTGGCACTTCCGTCATGCGTGCCGCTGCACTTCTCGGCACCGCAGTTCCTAAACTCTGCGCCACCGATAGCCTCGAAGCATTCGGTTCTTGCCGGCTCTGTCTTGTAGAGATCGATGGAAAGAAGGGCACTCCCGCTTCCTGCACCACACCATGTGAACCTGGAATGGTGGTGCACACCCAAACTCCCAAGCTCGAGAAGATGCGTCGCGGCGTCATGGAGCTTTACATCTCCGACCATCCACTCGACTGCCTCACTTGCCCTGCCAATGGTGATTGCGAATTACAAGATATGGCTGGTGTGGTGGGGCTGCGCGATGTGCGCTACGGATTAGAGGGCGCCAACCACTTAGATGCTCCTACTGACGACAGCAACCCATACTTCTCATTTGATGAGAGTAAGTGCATCGCCTGTTCGCGTTGTGTGCGCGCTTGTGATGAAGTGCAAGGAACGTTCGCACTCACGATTGAAGGCCGTGGATTTGACTCCAAAGTCTCTCCCGGAGGCACCGACTTTATGTCGAGTGATTGTGTGTCTTGCGGGGCGTGCGTGCAGGCCTGCCCCACATCCACTCTCCAAGAGAAGACCGTTATCCAGATTGGTATTCCTACGCGCACCGTCGAAACCACATGTGCTTACTGTGGCGTTGGTTGTTCATTTAAGGCAGAACTTAAAGGCAATGAACTAGTCCGCATGGTGCCACTGAAGAGTGGCGGTGCTAACGAAGGACATTCGTGTGTGAAGGGCCGTTTTGCTTGGGGCTATGCCAGCCATCCGGATCGCCAACTCGAACCAATGGTGCGCCAATCCATCACTGATCCTTGGCGCAAGGTTTCATGGAACGAAGCCATTACGTATGCTGCTACGCGCCTCAAGGATGTACAAGCCAAGTACGGTCAACAATCTATTGGTGGCATCAGTTCTTCAAGATGCACAAATGAAGAGGTCTTTGTAGTACAGAAGATGGTTCGTGCGGCGTTCGGTAACAATAATATTGATACGTGTGCTCGTGTGTGCCACTCGCCCACCGGTTATGGACTAAAGCAAACTTTCGGTACTTCAGCAGGTACGCAAAACTTTGCATCGGTGGCCAAGGCAGATGTCATTCT
>WLIL01000103.1 GCA_009702245.1 Actinomycetota bacterium | reverse complement strand
CAAATCGCCTTCGATTTTGTAATTGCCCTCGATGAATTCACGGAGTTTGGCAAGCTCTGGCTCACCGAGATCCTTCACGCGAGTATTTGGATTGACACCGGTAGCGCCGAGAATTTTCTGCGAGCGCGTACGGCCGATGCCGAATATATATGTGAGTGCGATTTCAACGCGCTTATCACGCGGAAGATCTACACCGACGAGGCGTGCCATAGGGCGGGTTCCTTTGCTATTCCGGAGGTCCTCCGCCACTCGTCTCTACCCGCCCGGGTTGAGTCTCGACCTCCGGGCCGAGAGTCTTCGCTTTCGCGAAGTTGAGTGACGCGTATCTAGTTTTTGGTAGTGCAGGTAGTGCAGGTGGTGCGATCGATAAAGGTGTTACTGCTATCCCTGACGTTGCTTATGACGAAGGTTCTCGCAAATGACCATAACTCGACCGTGACGGCGAATTACTTTGCACTTGTCGCAAATCTTCTTCACGCTTGGTTTTACCTTCATCGCTCCTCTTTCGACCGGCTACTTGTATCGGTAGACGATGCGACCTCGGGTGAGGTCATACGGACTTAACTCCACAACTACGCGGTCCTCTGGAAGAATGCGAATGTAGTGCTGACGCATCTTCCCGCTAATGTGCGCGAGAACTTTGTGGCCGTTTGCTAACTCCACACGGAACATGGCATTTGGCAGCGCTTCCGAGACTGTGCCCTCAATTTCGATGGCACCATCCTTCTTCGACACCCAATCCCCTTCCCGTTCGGCACCCCAGGCAAAAACGCCTATGGCACAAGGGTTGAGTCTACGTGGGAGGGCTGGAAGTGAAAAATCGGCCGGGTGAGTCGTAGGATTACCCCATGAGCGAAAATCCAGCGAATCCAGCGAATCCGGGGAATCCAGCAAATCAAGGTGGCCAGACTCCGCCTCCAGGTTGGTGGCAGGCATGGGATGGGAAGTGGTACCCCGCCACAGTCCGGCCTGAAGCTATCCCCGGACCTGCAAGCCAGGCTCAGCAAACCCAGCCGCTTGCTCAGCCGCTTCCTCAGCCACTTTCAGGTGCTCCGTACGCTCAGCCATTCGCTCAGCCGTTCGCCCCACCCTCTCCCTATGGCCCACCTGGCTACCCCATGGCTCCGATGGGCGCTGGTCCATATGGCGCACCTTTGCCGGTGAGCAGTGGCACCAACGGCATGTCTATCGCCGCCCTGGTACTCGGAATCCTCTGGCTCTACGGAGTGGGTTCAATCCTCTCGTTAATCTTTGGCTATATCTCTCTCGGCCAGATTAAGCGCGACCCGAGTCAAAAAGGCAAGGGCATGGCGATCGCTGGAGTGGTTCTCGGTTGGGTCGGCATCGTGGGCTTAATCATTGTGATCGCCATCATTGGGTTTGCCGCAACTAGTGGCTTCGACTCCTACGACGACTACAGCTACTAAGCCTTAAGTTCGCTCTCGCCGCCATCGAGGCTGGTGAGCGCCCATGGCGTGCCATCGGGTCGCAAAGTGAAAGTCTCTTCCCAGTGCGCCCCGCGTGAGCCGTCTGTAGAAACAACTGTCCATTCATCTTCAAGAGTGCGCATGCGATGGGTGCCGCGAGTAATCATCGGTTCGACCGCGAGGGCCAACCCTAGAACTAACTTTGTTCCACGTCCGGCCTTACCGAAATTGGGGACGTGCGGGTCTTGATGCATCTCTGTACCGATGCCGTGGCCGGTGTACTCCTCAAGAATTCCGTAGCGCACCTTGCGCGCTTTCTCCGAAGCGACGATGGAACGCTCGACGGCATGACCAATATCGGAAACATGTCCGCCAATGCGCGCAGCACCGATACCGGCCCACAGTGATTTTCGGCAATCTTCGATGAGCGCCACATCCTCTGGTGCCATGCTCCCTACGCCTATGGTGAACGCAGCATCCCCATGCCAACCGTTAAGAATCGCTCCGCAATCAATGGAAACCACATCGCCATCTTGAATCATGCGCTCGCCTGGAATGCCATGCACCACTTCATCATTGATGGAGACGCAGATACTGCAAGGGAAGCCGTAATAACCTTTGAATGAAGGGATAGCGCCGGATTTGCGAATGTGTTCCTCAGCAATGACATCCAATTCGATGGTGCTCATTCCCACTTTCACACTTTCGCGTAACAGTGCGAGCGTCTCCCCCACGATAACGCCAGCGCGGCGCATTAATTGAATTTCTTCTTGGGTCTTGATTTGGATAGTCATGATTAACGATGTGCGAGCAGTGCGGTAATCGCACGGCTGGTTACTTCCGCCACAGCACCCATGGCACTGATGGAAACCAAAAGAGAGCGGGTACGGTAGAAATTAATGATCGGTTCGGTTTGCTCGCGATAGACCTCAAGACGACGAGCGATCACTTCTTCCTTGTCGTCGTCGCGTTGATAAATCTCACCACCGCAACCATCACAGATAGCAGCATCTTGAGTGGGATCAGAATCAATATGCCAAATACGGCCACAGTTTCGGCAGACGCGTCGACCTGAGAGACGTCGAATGATTTCATTTTCGTCGACGGTGAGTTCGAGCGCGGCATCAATTGGGGTGCCTGCCTTTTCCACGATCCCTGCCAAAACTTCAGATTGCACTACATTGCGCGGAAAACCATCGAGTAAGAAACCATTCTTAGTATCTGCATGAGTAAGTCGATCAGCAACCATTGCGTTTGTTACCGAATCTGGAACGAGTTCACCCTTGTCCATGTAACCCTTAGCTTCAACACCAAGAGGAGTACCGGATTTAAGGTTGGCACGAAAAATATCACCCGTAGAGATATGCGGAATAGCAAAGTGCTCGGCGAGGAATTGTGCTTGCGTTCCCTTACCAGCGCCCGGCGGACCCACCAGGATGAGGCGCATTAGCGAAGGAATCCTTCGTAGGAGCGCTGTTGGAGTTGGCTTTCAATCTGCTTGGCAGTATCTAGACCGACACCGACGACAATGAGGATTGCCGTTCCACCGAAGGGGAAGTTTTGTGTAGCCCCAAAGAGTGAGAGCGCAATAATCGGGATCAATGCGACGAAGCCAAGATAGAGCGCTCCTGGAGCAGTGATACGCGAGAGAATGTAAGCCAAGTACTCAGAAGTGGGGCGCCCGGCGCGAATGCCTGGAATGAACCCACCGTACTTTTTCATATTCTCGGCTACTTCGTCAGGGTTGAAAGTAATCGAGACATAGAAGTACGTGAAGAAAATGATGAGGAAGAAGTACGCCAACATGTATGACCAGTGGTCGCCACGAACGAAGTACTTGGTGATGAAGGTCGCCCACGCCGCATTGCTTGCCGTGAGATTGACCAGCAAGTTGGGGATGTAGAGCAATGAAGAAGCGAAGATAACTGGAATAACACCCGCTTGGTTGACCTTAATCGGAATGTAAGTGCTCGTTCCGCCGTACATTTGACGGCCGACCATGCGCTTGGCGTACTGCACTGGAATACGGCGTTGGGCGTTCTCTACGAATACCACCGCAGCGACAATTACT
This sequence comes from Actinomycetota bacterium, assembly GCA_009702245.1. Lineage (GTDB taxonomy): Bacteria > Actinomycetota > Actinomycetes > Nanopelagicales > Nanopelagicaceae. The sequence continues at coordinate 2,347 of WLIL01000103.1, read as the reverse complement.
ACACCGACTGCAAGTACGAAAAGGAATACTGGCCAACCCTTTTGCACCTTGATGCTCCAGAGTTGTCCAGGGAAACCAGCGGCGATCGAGGTGAAAATCAAGATCGACATACCGTTACCGATACCACGATCCGTAATTAATTCACCAAGCCACATAATTACTGCAGTTCCAGCGGTCATGACGAAGACCATGGTGGCAATGCGTTGCCAAGAATCATCGGGGATGATCGGCAAGTTGCAACTTCGGAAGAGGTTACCCGGCGTGCGCGCAACGGCGATGAGGCCAGTTGCTTGCAAGATTCCAAGTCCAATGGTCAGGTAACGCGTGTACTGCGTGAGCTTGGCGGTACCTGATTGTCCCTCTTGCTTCAAAGCTTCAAAGCGTGGAATAACAACCGTCAAGAGCTGCACGATAATGCTGCTCGTGATGTAAGGCATGATGCCGAGCGCGAAGACAGAGAGGTGGAGAAGTGCGCCACCGCTGAAAAGGTTGACCAGGTTAAACAAGCCTTGTCCCTGGACCTGATCGATACAGGTTTGGACGTTCCTGTAGGAGACGCCAGGGGTAGGAATGATCGAGCCAAAGCGAAAGAGCGCCATGATCCCCAAAGTAAAGAGGATCTTTCGACGAAGGTCTGGCGTTTTAAACGCCTTTCCAAACGCTGCGAGCACGACGTCCTCCTAAGCCTTAGTGGTCCTGCTAGTCACTGAGTGGTCACTGACTAGAGAGTAGTAACCGTACCGCCAGCAGCAGTGATCTTCTCTGTAGCTGAGGTGGAAAACTTGTTCGCAGTCACATTTACCTTAACTGCGATCTCTCCATCGCCAAGAATCTTGACCTTTTCGCCTTCGCGAACTGCGCCCTTGCTCACCAAGTCAGCGACCGTGATGGCCCCGCCTGCTGGAAAGAGAAGTGCGATGGTCTCTACGTTGACTACCTGGTACTCAACGCGGAATGGGTTCGTAAAACCACGAAGTTTAGGCAAACGCATGTGGAGCGGCATTTGGCCACCCTCAAAACGTGCCGGCACTTGGTAACGAGCCTTAGTTCCCTTGGTACCGCGGCCTGCAGTCTTACCCTTTGATGCCTCACCACGACCCTTACGAGTCTTGGCTTTCTTGGCACCGGGTGCAGGACGAAGATGATGCATTTTGAGAGTCATTACTCCACCTCTTCTACGGTAACGAGATGGCGTACAGCATGAACCATGCCACGAATCTCAGGGCGATCTTCTTTGACGACAATGTCGCCGATGCGCTTCAGACCGAGTGAGCGAAGCGTCTCGCGATGCTCAGGGCGTCCGCCGATCTTCGACTTATGTTGGGTGACTTTAAGACGTCCCATTACGCACCTACTCCTGCGCGAGCACGAAGAAGAGCGGCTGGTGCGACATCTTCCAAAGGAAGGCCACGACGAGCAGCAATTGCTTCTGGTTGCTCAAGCATCTTTAGTGCAGCAACAGTTGCATGCACAATATTGATTGCATTGTTAGATCCAAGTGACTTGCTAAGCACATCGTGGATGCCAGCGCACTCAAGTACTGCGCGAACTGGTCCGCCTGCGATGACTCCAGTACCTGGGCTAGCTGGCTTGAGAAGTACTACGCCGGCAGCAGCTTCGCCCTGCACTGGGTGCGGGATGGTTGCTTGAATGCGTGGAACTTTGAAGAAAGAACGCTTCGCTTCTTCAACGCCCTTGGCAATTGCTTGCGGAACTTCCTTAGCCTTGCCATAGCCCACGCCCACCATGCCATCGCCATCGCCGACGACGACGAGTGCGGTGAAGGAGAAGCGACGACCACCCTTGACTACCTTGGCTACGCGGTTGATGAAGACCACGCGCTCGATGTAATTGCTCTTCTCGGCTTGCGGGCCACCATCGCGACGTTCGCGACGATCGCGACGTTCGCCGCGACCCTTAGCTCCGTTGTCAGCTTCACGTGTGGTCATTAGAAGTCCAGTCCATTCTCGCGAGCGCCCTCTGCAAGAGCTGCAATACGGCCGTGATAGCGATTGCCACCACGATCAAAGACGACTTGAGCAACGCCTGCAGCCTTTGCGCGATCAGCTACGAGCTGACCCACCGCACGAGCCTTAGAGGTTTTGTCGCCAGTAGCACTACGAAGAGCACTCTCCATGGTGGAAGCAGATGCCAGTGTTTGGCCAATGGTGTCATCGACAACTTGGACCATGAGGTGACGGGCCGAACGTGATACGACGAGACGTGGACGCATTGAAGTACCGCTCACGTTCTTACGTACACGGAAGTGACGTCGGGCACGCGCATTCTGTGCGGAGCCCTTAACAACCTTTACGCCGATCGACATTACTTCTTACCCGCCTTTCCT
>WLIL01000102.1 GCA_009702245.1 Actinomycetota bacterium | reverse complement strand
TCACCTTCCTCACGTCGAATATGGATTTCCTCAGCGAAATATCAAAGTTCCGTGCTGCACGTCGCACTTGGGCAAGGCTCATGCGCGAAAAGTACGGCGCGCAGAATCCGCTTTCAGAGCAATTACGTATCTTTGCTTTTACTGCAGGTTCATCGCTCACCGCGCAACAACCAATGAACAACACTGTGCGCACCTCAGTGGAAATGATGGCAGCAGCGCTCGCTGGAATTCAGACCATGCACGTTTCTGCCTACGACGAAGCCCTCGGCGTTCCCACCGAAGAGGCGGCCACTCTTGCCCTACGCACCCAGCAGGTGGTGGCCTACGAGTCTGGAGTTACCAATTATGTAGATCCGTTGGCTGGAAGTTATGTCATTGAAGAGATGACCGAGGACCTCGCTAATCAAATGTGGGCAATGCTTGACGATATCGAGAAGCGTGGGGGCGCCTTAGAGTGCATTTCCTCTGGCTATTTCCAGAGAGAACTTTCCGATAGCGCCTACCAACTCGCACTCGAAGTTGATCGCGGAGATCGCATTGTGGTTGGCGTCAACAAGTTCCAAGGTGCGAGCCCGAGCCTGGAAGTCTTCCGTGTCGATCCGGCCTCGGAAGCAGCGCAGGTCAACTCGCTCCATCAACTTAAAGAGAGCCGCGATAATGAACGTGTCGCCAAGGCACTCACCGCGCTCAAGTCGGCTGCGGAAAATGATGAGAACACGGTTCCGGCATGCATTGAGGCAGTGAAGGCTTATGCGACCGTGGGTGAAATTGTGAATGTACTTCGCGAAGTCTATGGAAAGTGGATACCTAACACCGTTTTCTAAATTTACTTTCAGCGCATCACTAGATCTGCACAACATTTCGCACATGGGCAAGAGCCCGATCAGCCAACTTATCTTTGAGCGCGAAGAAAGCGTCTGATGACTTATATCCGGGCCAGTCGCTCGGCAAGAAGTTTGCCGGCAACCCTGGGTCAAGATAAGGCAGATGGCGCCACGCAGTAAGGATGCGGGTGTAATCGACGAATGCTTCTGCTGGCGAATCCCCACCTCCCTTGCTCCACTTAGCAACGAGTGGGTGATGCGCGTCGAAAAAGGCAGTATGCATCTTTGCGATTGATTCTAGATCCCACCAAGAAGCGACTGCTTCCGCCGTGGGACGAAAGGCAGTGTGAGTACTGGAGAAGACGTCCATGTGCTTCTCAACTCCGAGCTCTGCTGTCAACGCAAGTAATTCATTCTTCAGTTGCGCGGGGGCAATCCATAGCCCACCGGTCACTTGCGCGAATCCAAGCCAAATGAGGCGAGAACGCAGTCGGTACCGTAAATCACGATTACTTTCAGGGATTGAGAACGCCGCCAGTACCCAACCTTGGTCAGCATGTACTTCGCGTCGCTCAAGCACTCGAGCATCCCCCACATCGAAGGTAGTGCGTGCGCCATCGCTGAGTGAATACCCAGCGGCTCCCCCTCGCTTATCGGCGATCAAGATGCCGCGGCGCTTAAAACGACTGAGCGCGCTGCGCACTGTCGCCTCTTCGATCCCCAGCGCCTGCATCATTTCTACGAGCGATGCAACCGAGAGCCAACTGTCGAGCACACGCGAATACGCACCGTAAATTGTGAAAATGAGGGATTGCGGCCGAGTAGCTCGGGTGAGAAGATCGCTCGCTTCTCCACTAATGACGCTGACCACGCCGTTACACTAGCCGGTAGGTACCCCATTGACGACGGTCTAGCGAAGGAAATCTTGTGCCAGCCAGTATTTCTATCACCCGCACCCTGCAATGGGTTGAGACCGACGCCTCTACACACCAACACTACTCAAGTGGGTTCCGCTGGGCCGAAGAGGCCGAACATGCACTCTGGAGACGCTTGGGCTTTGGAATCGAGATCGTGGGTGCGATTCCACGAGTGGCTGTATCTATGGAATATCTGCGTCGAATTTTCTACGGTGAAGAAATTGTGACTCATCTCCGAGTCGAAAAAGTTGGCACGTCATCGTGCACCTTCGCCTTCGAGGCATACGTCGACGGTGAGATCGCTATGCGCGGGCAACATACGTGTGTACATGCACCAAATACTTCCGGCTCAGCTCCATGGCCGGAGAACGTCCGGGCTGCACTACTTTCCGATTAGGCTTTAAGTTTAAATCCAGCCGGGCACTTAGGAGTTGCGCCCGTGACCTTCTTAATGGTTTTGCCCTTCACACATGAAATCGTCTTCGCCTTTGTGGCCACTTTTGTGATCACTGCCGCGGTCACTGGCGCGGGTGCTGTCGCTGGTGCGGTGACCGGAGTCGTGACTGGTGCGGGTGCCGTCGCTGGGGCTGCCGGTTCTGTCTTCACCACTGGCGTGGCCTGAGTAAGTTTTACCTTTAAAGTCGGTGACGAGAAGGAGAATCCATAGACTCCAAGCTTGAGCCAACCATTGACTTCGCGCAAGGTAGCCGTAGTGACTCTTGAACTTCCATTTGAGTCAACGACCTCAACGCTTGCCTGAAGAGGCGCATTAGAATCTGAGTAGCCGTAGAGGCACCGTGCAACCTTGGCATCCATCACTAAGTCATATCGACCTGAGAAGACGGTGCCATCTGGATTAAAGTGCAGCCCGGCCACTTTGTAATTCAAACTTCCATCTACGAACTGAGGTGGCGAAGCCTCATAGGTCATCGCATTCGTGGTCACAAGTCCCACGAGCGCGGTCGTCGAGGAGGTCCCCAGAACTGCACCAGTAATTGCAGAAACCTGCGATGAGCATTTAGCTGCTGCCGCTCCCATACCTAATGCATTCGCTGCCGTGGAAACACCCGCCGCTGAGGGAGCTCCCATAGTTGCCATCGCTGCCATAATTTCAGCAGGCGTGGTTGGCATTGTTGCAAACCCCGACTGCGCCGCACTTGCTCCAAGCGCTCGAAAAGACCACACCGAATCGAGACGACTTGCCTTATCGCCAAAGAACTTTTCAAATCTTGCAAATGTGCGCATTGCATCCGAATCCGACGCTTCCACCATCATGCCGATATCACCGGGCGGCAAATTTCCTGCCAGGTCACGAAAGCTATCTACAAGTGCAGAATTCGATGCATCAACACTCTGCGAAGTCTTTGAAGCAGGAACATCCACCGGTTGCGCTTCAACCGTGAGGCGATTTTGTTTGGTGTCGATCGCAGTGATCGTCACGCTTGGATCGGTCAGCCGGCCGTGGAGCCAGGTGCTCAGATAATTTCCGATATGCACTGTGAGCTTGACTCGGGCATCCTTAGGGAACTTTCCCTCCACTCCACACTGAGTCATCTCTTTCCAGATGCAATTAGGATCTGCCCCAGTTGTGGAAACTGTAGTCTTGCCAGTTGGATCAATGAATTCCTCCGAACGCATGGGAGGAGTATTGGTAGTGCCTAAGGTGTATGGAATGACTGAAGCAGAAAAATCTGTGGACTTAACTCCGACTCCGGGAAATTTCTCTAACGTGACCATCACTTTAACTGCATATAAGTGCTGTTCTCCGGCGCTCTTTAATTGAGAAACTTCAAAGAGACTCCAGTCAGATCCTTCTGGCGTGCCTAGCGCAGCATCTGCTGGAAAGATTGTGGTACCGATAGTTTTTAAAAGTGTTGCACTCCCGCTCTCGACCTGCGGCGTCGAGACAGCAAGTGCCTCTACACAATCTGCCTGACTTATACTTTTGCAGATAGGAAGAATCGCGGTGGCTGACGCACTACTCGCGCACTTCGGATCATTAAACGAAGAGCAGAGCACATAAGGTGCGCCCATCGTCATCACTGCTCGAGGACTCGTGGTGATTCTTGAAATCGATGTACCACCACCGTAATGGTCTGCAAAATTCACGTTGAGACTCTGCGCGGAGTGTGCAACTTGAGGTGCAACGAGAAGGACGACTAGGGAGAATATGGCGACTATTCGAATACGCATGTGGAGATAATACTGAAAGGGGCCCGATAAGCGCTTCGCTTATCGGGCCCCTTTCCTTCAGACTTATTACTTCTGCTTGTAACCTGCTGGGCACTTAGGAGCAGCGCCAGAAACGGTCTTCTTGACACTCCCCTTCACGCAGGTGATCTTCTTGATGACAGCCTTAGCTGGAGCCTTAACAGCAGGGGTACTCGCTGCAGGTGCTGCCGCTGACGCCTTGTACGTTGGCTTGATCTTCACCGAAAGCTTTGGCTTGGAGTAACTAAAGCCAGTGGCATCGATGATGATCGAATTGTTCTTGACGGAGATGTTTGTGGTGGCTGCAGCCGAACCACCAGCTTCGGTCGTGATCGAAACTTCCAGAGCAGTGGCTGCATCAGCAGCATTCTTCAGACCCCAAAGTAGATCGGCATCCTTTGCAGGAATGATGGCGCGATAGAAGCCCTTGTTGACAGTGATGCCATCAGCAGCAAAGTGAGGCGCTGCAGCACTCCATGTCATTTGCTTCTGATCGTTATTCCAAATCGGAGTGGTGAGTCCACAAGATCCGTTGGAGGCAACCATCATGCCACCGGATGTTCCGGGAACACCAAATCCTGATTGATCGTCATTTTGTGGAACGATGATCACCTGAAATTGGCGAATGTTTGCAATTGCTTTGCCGGTTTCACCGGTGCATTGCTTGGAATCAGATGCCACAGGAACAGTGACTGGGCTACCAGTAATCGTCACCGAGTTACCTGTCGCAGCATCGATCACAGCTTCGGTAGTCACTGCGTTACCAATGGCAACAGTGACACCGTTCTGGAAATCACCAGTCTTCAGCTTGATGGAGATGACCATGTCTGGATCCATCGAGGTGGCAAAGAGTGGGTTAGCAGTGGTCCCGGCGAGTTTGACGAGATTATCCGTCGTGCCAGTAAGTGATGGAAGCACATCAACCATCACGAAGTTAGAAAATTCGTTAGCTGTGTGCGCATCAACTGCGATGCCGTCGTAACCAAGTGCACCAAGGCCGGCAGCACCCCAGGTAGCAGCCGTCCATCGACCGGTAAGCGCTTTGCCTGCTACTGCAAGACCAGGCGCAGCCGCTGGAGCCGGAGCAACTGGTGTTTTCGCTGTCGAAGTATCAGTGGTTGCTGTCGAAGTATCAGTCGTTGCCGGTGCAGCTGGCGCTGGTGTGACAGGTGCTGCAGTACCGCTGGCAACGTAGGTAAGTTTGATAGCAGATCCGCCTGCTGGTGTCACCGTGACGGAGTCAACGCAGTAGGTGGTGCGCACATCTGAACATGCGGGCCACGTTGTCTTCGGAACGCGAAGTACGGCGGCATTTGCCGGCGCAATCGCAACGATCGCACCGCTCACAAGCGCAAGGCTAGCGACGACTGTGAAGAGTTTCTTCATGAGACCCCCAGAATTAGCGGCAGATCATTTGTCTGCACTTTATAACGCTCCCGCGCACACCAGAACTTGTCAAGCGCAACCGGGCTCGTAATGAAGAGTTTACCTATTGCGGGCGGCGCTTTCCACCATTTCGGCCAAGCCCCGAGTGGGTCGCCAGCCTAATAATTGCCCTGCCCGAGCGATGCCAGCCACCAGGATCGCAGGGTCCCCTGCGCGCCGCGTACCTACCTTGAGGCTGGCTTTCGCGCCAAGTACCTGCTCAGCGGCTGTGATGACCTCTCGAACCGAGTACCCGACCCCGCTTCCGAGGTTCACTGCCACATGGCCGGAGATCGAAATATCGCCCTGTCCAGATAATAAATTTAGCGCCTTGATATGGGCATCGGCGAGGTCCACTACATGAACGTAATCACGAATGCCGGTGCCGTCTGGCGTCGGCCAATCATCGCCATGAACGGTCAACTCCACAGGCTTCGGCCCACGTACAGAATTAAGTACATTTGGAAATAGATGCGTCTCTGGTGCGTGACGCTCGCCAATTACAAGATCATCATCAGTGATAAGTGCACCTGCGACGTTGAAGTAGCGAAGACTTAT
>WLIL01000101.1 GCA_009702245.1 Actinomycetota bacterium | reverse complement strand
TGCTGTGATCAAAGACCGCATCTGGGTTGATTGCATTTGCGCGGATCCCTGCGCTGCCAGCTTCCAGCGCGGTGATGCGCATCAGTTGCAACATTCCTGCTTTGGTGACCGAGTAGCCACCGAAGCCAGCGCCTGGGGCGAAAGCGTTCTTGCTCGCAATGTATACAAGGGAGCCGCCCATCCCTTGGGTGCGTAAGGCGCCGAGGGCTTCTTTGGTCAGCAGGAATGCGCTGGTGAGGTTGATTTCTAAACCACGGCGCCATTTGTCGGCCGTCAGATCCTCAAGCGAATCAGAGACGCCAATTCCCGCATTGATAACCACGCCATCGAGTCCACCAAAGTGCGCAATGGTTTCTCTGACAGTACGTTGCACGGTGGGTTCATCAGATTGATCACCCAGTAGCGTGAGTGGTTCTGGAGATTTCTGCGCTGCAAATTCTGCAACAACGTCATCCAGACCCTTGCGATCGACATCTGCCAGGGTGACGCTCGCGCCGAGTCTTCCTAATTCAAGAGCGATACCGCGACCGATGCCGCTGCCGGCGCCGGTGACAATGAAGATACTTCCAGCGAATTTTGTGGGAGCTGGCTTTGATTGCAATTTGTAAAGTTCCATCGGCCAATAATCGAAACGAAAAATCTCTGACTCGGGAATGGTGGAAGCGCTTCCAAAGGCATCGATCACACGCGATGCCACGCTATGTGTGTGGAAAGCGATATCGGCGAGCATGGAGCCTTCAGTACGAGTCGCACCCGCGGTGATCGCGCCCACTCCCGGAACGAGCAACACTTTTGGATCGTTACCGTGACTGACATAGCCATCCGGAAGGTGTGACTTATTGCGCTCGAAGTAAGCCGCGTACTCAGTGCGGTAATTCTCAATAGTTTTTGCGGGCTCTTTGACGTCAACGAGGGCAGATTTGGGGCGTATGCGGAGCATATGATCAGCGCTAGATACACCAGCTGCGACCACAGCAGCCGCGTCTGGACGTGAGGCCACTTCTTTCAGGCGTGCATCAGTACGCAAGATTTGTTTCTTGCCCAGAGCTCCGCGAAGTGAGAGTAGGAGATTGGTGTACTCCGCGAGGGGCATATCTGCATGATTGAAGTTCGACTTGGGCCGAGTAGTGAGTGAATCTAAGTACTTGTCTGCACGTGCCACGGCATCGTGCGTCTTCTTCAAGCAGACTTCGCTTGATTCATCCCAGACTACAAGTCCGTGATTAGCCAAGATGACACCTTCGGTGTCGCCTAGTTCACCCACAATCTTGGAGAGTGAAAAACTAGGACGCATCCAATCGACATACGCAAATCCATCGCCCAATGCTTCACGGACAGCGCGTGGGCCATCGGGGTGATTAGTGAGTGCGCAGATCGCGTCGGAGTGCACATGGTCGATGTGCTTCGCGGGTAAGAACGCGTGGAGCAGCGTTTCGATGGAGGGGCGACGTGAAGTCGGATCAACGAGGGCACGCGTGACGTAGTCGGTCATGGTCTCGTCGTCTAGACCTTCGAATTGACGAAGAGCCAGCAATTCCTCCAAGTAGAGCGCGGGATAGTCTCGAGCCACCGCGTATTGCATGTCAGCACCGGACCCCTTAACCCAGAGCACGTCGCGCATGCGACCTAGATGATCGGTGAGGTCGCCTTTACTGGAGGTATTGCCACCCCCGAAGACGACTAATGACTGGTCGGCGCCGATGGCTTGTGAGCGAGAGACGAGCTCTTGTAACGGAATAGGGATACTCATGCGGCACTCCCAGTGTTGAGGTCCTCACCTTGGGCAATTTCATAAACTCGCCTCTCGGTAACAACCGCAGCGATATAGCGCGCAGGAGTCACGTCGAACGCCGGGTTGTACGACGTGGCGCCCAGAGGAGTGGTGCGCACCCCAGCGAAGTTGCACACTTCCGCATCATTACGAAACTCGATATGAATTTCTTTTCCCGTCTTCATCGAGCGGTCAACGGTTGACTCAGGAGCGACAACCATGAATGGAATGCCCGCGGCGTTGCACGCAAGGGCCACACCGAGTGAGCCAATTTTATTTGCACTATCGCCATTAGCCACAATGCGATCTGCACCAATGAGTGCGCCATCGATCTCGCCAGTCATAATCGCCATGGCAGCAGCGCCGTCGGGAAGCACTTTGTAGGGAATGCCCTCTTGGTCTAATTCCCATGCGGTAAGTCGCGCACCTTGTAGGAGTGGGCGGGTCTCGTCGGCAAAAACCACTTCAATGCGACCTCGAGACGCTAGTTCGCGAATCACTCCGAGCGCGGTCCCCCAAGCAGTGGTAGCAAGTGAGCCAGTGTTGCAATGGGTGAGGAGGCGAAGCGGGCGGTCTCCCACTTTATTGAGCCACCAATCCGCACCAAGCTTGCCCATGGCGTGATTAGCGGCTTCATCTTCTGCGGCAATCTGTTGTGCAGCAGCAAAGACCACATCGCGTCCTTGTGGCACGAGTGGGCGTACTTTATCGACGGCCCATGCAAGGTTCACTGCGGTGGGTCGGGCATTTCGAATTGAGTTAATTGCCTCATCGAGTTGAGTAGGGCTCCAACTTTCGCGGATGCCTTGATCCATCGCTAAGACAACGCCGAGTGCGCCGGCCACTCCGAGAGCGGGGGCGCCACGTACTGCGAGTCGTTGAATGGCATCGACTAAGACCGACACCGTGGTGATTTCGATGCTCTTCACCTCCGTCGGTAGCAACGTCTGATCGAGCAGCACCACGGCACTGTTACGCCATTCGATCGTTCTCGGCATGCTTGACATCTCTACCCCTCAAGTCAATAGTTGTCCTACAACTTGATCGAAAGGTTACTCCGGCTCATGGCAATTGCAAAGTCCCCGGCGCTGCCCTCGCTGGCAACCACCAAGGGCGGACGGGGTTCACTGGCGACCCAGGTGAGGGACCAGTTGAGGACTCGAATATTGACCCATGAGTGGAATGAGGGAAAGAAAATCCCTAGCGAGTTCGACCTCGCCGGGCAGTATCACGTCTCCCGTGTCACCATCCGGACTGCGCTGAAGGCGCTCGAAGCCCAAGGATTGCTCGATATCAGGCATGGTTCAGGTGCCTACGTGGCAAACTTCGGTACTTCCATTAGAGCTGGACTCCAAGAACTCCGTTCGATTACCGACACCATCCGGGAGATGGGTTTTGAGCCGGGGATGACGCACCGTGTAGTGAAGCGACGTGGCGCCACTGCCGATGAGGCGCTTCGGTTGCAGATCGCCGAAGGTGAGCCCGTCCTCTATATGGAGCGCGCCATTCTCGCCGATGACGAAGTGGTCGCCTACTCATATGACGCGGTGGCGATTCGCGACCTTCCGGAGAAGAGCATTGGCGAAATGGGTAAAGGCAGCGTCTTCGGTGCCTTTGCCAAGCTGGGAATCTTCCCGGTGCGCGCGCTCGCGGAAATTCACGCAATCAGCTCTATGGATATCGGGTGGGGGAAGGGTCGTCCCAAGTCAGGGCTCTATTTACTTTTGAAGCAGCTGCACTTCTTGCGAGATGGAGTGCCAGTAATGGCCAGTGATACTTACTTTGTGGAGGGCCGCTTTCAGTTCATCATCCACCGGACTCTTTAGAGGTCCCACCAGCCCTAAATAATCTTCTTTCGGGCGGCCATCTGGAGGGTTGGGTGGGAGATTCCCGGGCACGCCCTATCCCGATATTTCGCTACATGCGGTACCTTGCCGAAGTGAAGCGCCTCTGGGTAATTGTCGTGAGTTTTTCGCTGACCCTTGCACTCCAACCGAGCGCGCTTGCTGCATGGACGAGCGCCCCTCAAGTGGGCCAGGGATGTTCGACGGACCAATCGGAGAATACCTTTTGGATTCCACCACTCCACCTCATCTGCAAAGTGGTGGCCGGTAAAGGCACCATAGTTCTTGACTCGCGAGTGATCCCAGACGAGCAATATGTGGCGCCCTTTCCAGCAACGGTCGATATGCAGGGTTTCTTGGCGCAGGATTCTGACGAAGTGGTCCGGATGTCTTCTTCGCTCTTAAATTTCACGACTGCTCCTGCAGACAGTGCAACGATGTTGGCGATGAAAGACACTGTCACTGCTGTAGTGGCTTGCACTTCTGCTTCCGATCCAAATTGCACTTTCACGCGAATGCAAAAATACCGTGCCACGTTGCCGCGCTGTTCCTCTGATACAGATACCAACTGCATCGTGGGAATCACAGCCAAGAACTCTGATGGTAAAGATTTAACTATCTCCGGTGCGAGTTACTTCCCTACGAAAGGAATTCAGAGCTTTGCAGGTAATCCGGGAGTGAATTTGCCGACTGGAGCAACTTCGACTCTCGTTAACATTCCGGGAGCTCCGCACGATGGCGGGGATCTCTATTTAATCAAAGCCGAAATGATTGGTAACCGCACCGCTTTAAACCTTCCAGAGCTTAATTTTCAGACCGAGCGCTTTCAGGCTGGGATTTTTGCGGTGAAATTACGTGATGTTCAACTCACCCGAAGTTTTGGAATGTCCACAAATGCTTCAGATTACGCATTCCTTGGGGCTGAAGTGGGTGGCGATGACATACCTGGCTGCGTGGGCCACTCCGAGACTCAATGTGCTGAACCATATCCACTTCCCAGCAACATTAACTTTGGTGTGCAACTCCGGTTCGAAAAGAAGGTGACGGGTTGGTTGCATGCTCGACTTGACCGACCTGATGTGACTCTATCCACTGAGACAAATGGGAATTCCTTACTGAACGTCTCTGGCTACTCCGTAAAAGTTCCGGTGCTCGCAGTGTGGAAGAAGAACAGCGAACTCACCGATGCACTTAATGCATTTTATGCCGCCAAGTCTCGATTTGGGTCGACATACTACGGCTCTATTGGCGCACCAATGTCTGAGATTGCACTTTTGCATGATGGAAACGCTGGGTTTGGAGAAGACGAGATGACTGAGTTTCTCGCTTGGCTCGGGCTCTCTTCAAATCAAGCATCCGCATTGCCTACAGCGTGGACTGTACGAACGATGACAAACAATTCTCCGACCGTTAACTCTCCTTGCATTAAGTCGGCGCCGAATCTTGTTGGCTTGGTCACCACAAACGCCACTCAGTATCTCGATGGACCCCCTTCCTTTAATCTTGGGACTCAGTCCCTGGATTACAAAGTTGCGGCACCGCACTTAACCCCTAAGGGCGATGTCTTTCAGGGAAATTACAATCTCCTCCTTCGCTCAGATGTGGCCCGTTGTCTTTATGGGTTTAGCACCGCCCCGATAAGCGCAACAGTCTCCGTGCTCTCCGAAAGTGGAACCGCGAGTGTGCAAACGCAATCTCTTGCGGAAAAAGGTGGCTGGCTCTCGCTCTCGGCTTCTGGCTTTACGTTCTCGAGCCCCACGATCCGAGTTACGTTGGCGCAAGCTCAAAATGAACCAGCTATTGCTGTAGCTCCCACACTGGTAAAGCCAGTCGTGAAGAAAATTACGATCAAATGTATGCGCGGAAAGACCGTGAAATCGGTCGTCGGACTGAGCCCCAAGTGTCCGGTGGGTTACACCAAGAAGGGATAGTCGCGGAGGGGCAAAAGAAGGTGTAGATGAACTTCCTGCGCAGCGGAGTCCTCGCGGGTATAGTCATTACTAGATACACCGAGGAGGCAATTATGGAAATTACCATTCACGCCCGCCACGCAGGCCTCGCAGAAGATTTTAGTGAGACTGTTAAATCCAAGCTGAAAACCATGGGTCGCTTTAACGTAGTGATTGAGCGAATTGAAGTAGAAGTTCTTCACGAACAGAATCCCAGGCAAGGGAAGGAGTCTCACCGCGTGATTCTCACTTCGCGTGGTGCTGGTCCGCTCTTGCGCGCTGAGAGTGCGGCCTTCAACGATCTGGCTGCGTTTGATTTAGCAGTCGCTGAAGTGGAGCAACAGATTCGAAAAATTCATGAGCGCACCAAAGATCATGGCCGGGACTCGT
>WLIL01000100.1 GCA_009702245.1 Actinomycetota bacterium | reverse complement strand
TTTAGCGCTCGCACTCGCCGTGGGTTCAGCAGCTAAAGGCTTGGCTCTTCCTTCAGATCTCATCGCACTCGGTGAGGTAGGTCTCGCTGGTGAAGTCCGCAAAGTAAATGGAATTCAGCAACGACTCAATGAGGCTGCCCGACTTGGCTTTACGCGCGCCATCGTGCCCGACCTCAAAGGTGAGTTAAAGATTCCCGGGATGGAGATCTTAGAAGTGACTCGTCTTACAACGGCATTAGAACGAGTTCGCCTTACGTGAGCGACCAAGATTCGGTGATCGAATGGTTCCTAGAGAATCAACGTGATCTTCCTTGGCGAAAGAGCACTCCATGGGGAGTGCTAGTCAGTGAGTTCATGCTCCAACAGACGCCGGTCAATCGCGTTCTTCCTAAGTGGAAGGAGTGGATGGATCGCTGGCCTACCCCTCCTGATTTGGCGCAAGCCACAAGTGGCGAAGTGATTAAGGCATGGGATCGACTGGGTTATCCAAGGCGAGCTCTTCGCCTTTACGAAAGTGCGCAAGTAATTACTGCAAATCATGATGGTCAGGTGCCATCCACTTATGAGGAGCTGCTCGCCCTTCCTGGTGTGGGCGATTACACCGCCGGCGCAATTCTCTCCTTTGCATTTAGTACACGAGCCGTCGTACTCGATACCAATGTGCGCAGAGTTATTACCCGCTGGCACCAAGGCGAGGAATTCCCACATTCCTCACTCTCTAAAGCAGAGCGCGCACTCGCTGAAGAATTAATCCCGAAGAGAAGTGCGTTGTGGGCGGGTGCAACCATGGAATTGGGAGCGCTGATCTGTACGGCTAAGAAACCACAGTGCAGCGAGTGTCCACTTCGAGAGACATGCGCATGGCGAGCAGCTGGCTACCCGGCAGGTACGCCGATGCGAACTCAAGGTAAGTGGCACGGGAGCGATAGACAATGTCGTGGCACCATCATGGCCGCGATCCGCCAAGGAGTTTCCACTCTTTCGGAAATTTCATGGACAGACGAAGAACAATTATTTCGTTGTATTGCCGCCCTGAAAGCAGAAAAGCTGCTTACCCAAGTCGGTAAGCAGCTCTCCTTGCCTTCATGATTAAAGCCCCATAATTAAGCGGGGTCGCCGCTCTCCTCTAGTGGTGCGGTGTCAGCTGGACTATCCGGAGCGGTCGCTTTAGGTTCGCCCTTGAAGGTGAACTTGCGCTCACTTTCTTCGCCCTCAACATCGACCACAATGATTTCGCCAGCCTTGATATCTCCGTAGAGAATCTTCTCGGAGAGCAAGTCTTCGATTTCACGTTGAATGGTGCGACGAAGCGGACGCGCGCCAAGGACTGGATCGTAACCACGCTCGGCCAGCAATTGTTTCGCGGCCGTGGTGAGCTCGATTCCCATGTCCTTATCCTTCAGACGCTCATCGAGGCGGCCAATCATCAAATCAACGATGGTGACAATCTCGTCTTGCGTGAGCTGATGGAAGACCACGATGTCATCGATACGGTTGAGGAACTCTGGGCGGAAGTGAGTTTTAAGTTCATCTCCAACCTTTGCCTTCATGCGCTCATAACTCGTCTGGGTATCACCGGCGTTGGCAAAGCCAAGATTGAGGCCCTTGGAGATATCCCGAGTACCAAGATTTGTCGTCATGATGATGACCGTGTTCTTGAAGTCAACAGAACGACCATGGGCGTCGGTAAGGCGACCATCTTCAAGTACTTGAAGAAGTGAGTTGAAGATATCTGGATGCGCCTTTTCGATTTCATCGAAGAGCACTACCGAGAACGGCTTGCGGCGCACTTTCTCAGTGAGCTGTCCACCTTCGTCGTAGCCCACATATCCTGGAGGCGAACCGAAGAGACGGGAGACGGTGTGTTTCTCTGAGTACTCGCTCATGTCGAGCATGATGAGTGAATCTTCATCACCGAAGAGGAACTCTGCAAGCGTCTTAGATAGTTCTGTCTTACCTACGCCTGATGGACCGGCGAAGATAAACGAGCCACCAGGGCGCTTTGGATCCTTAAGACCAGCACGTGTACGTCGAATGGCTTGTGAGAGCGCCTTGATAGCTTGCTCCTGGCCGATGACGCGCTTATGAAGTTCAGTTTCCATGCGAAGCAAACGCGACGTCTCTTCTTCAGTGAGCTTGAAGACTGGGATACCGGTTGCAATCGCGAGAACTTCAGCAATGAGCTCCTCATTTACCTCAGCGACGACATCCATGTCGCCAGACTTCCATTGCTTTTCGCGCTCAGCCTTTTCAAGAAGAAGGTTCTTCTCCTTATCGCGCAGCTGTGCAGCCTTTTCGAAGTCTTGGCCATCAATTGAGGACTCTTTTTCGCGACGCACGTTCGCAATGCGCTCATCGAACTCGCGGAGCTCAGGAGGAGCGGTCATACGACGAATACGAAGACGTGAACCCGCTTCGTCAATGAGGTCGATTGCCTTATCCGGCAGGAAGCGATCAGCGACGTAGCGATCAGCCATGGTGGCCGCCGCTACCAGTGCGCCATCGGTGATTGAAACGCGGTGATGAGTTTCGTAACGATCACGAAGACCCTTCAAAATTTCGATGGTGTGAGCCACGGATGGCTCCTTTACCTGAATAGGTTGGAAGCGACGCTCGAGGGCAGCATCCTTTTCCAGGTGCTTGCGATACTCATCAAGTGTGGTGGCGCCAATGGTCTGGAGTTCACCACGAGCAAGCATCGGCTTCAATATGCTCGCGGCGTCGATGGCACCTTCAGCAGCACCTGCACCTACGAGCGTATGAATTTCGTCGATGAAAATAATGATGTCGCCGCGAGTGCGAATTTCCTTAAGCACTTTCTTAAGGCGTTCTTCGAAATCTCCGCGGTAACGGCTACCAGCAACGAGGGCACCAAGGTCAAGTGTGTAGAGCTGCTTATCTTTGAGCGTCTCTGGGACATCTCCCTTGATGATTGCTTGTGCAAGACCTTCAACCACGGCCGTCTTACCAACGCCAGGCTCACCAATAAGAACTGGATTATTCTTGGTGCGACGTGAGAGAACCTGCATCACGCGTTCGATTTCTTTTTCGCGACCAATAACGGGATCGAGTTTTCCTTCACGTGCTGCTTGGGTGAGGTTGCGACCGAATTGATCCAAGACAAGCGAAGTCGAGGCAGTGCCTTCAGCGGGTCCACTCGAAGTTGTGGTCTCTTTACCTTGGTAACCAGAGAGCAGTTGAATTACTTGTTGGCGTACGCGATTAAGATCGGCGCCAAGTTTGACGAGCACCTGAGCGGCCACACCTTCACCTTCGCGAATTAATCCCAGAAGGATGTGCTCGGTGCCGATGTAGTTATGTCCTAACTGCAAAGCTTCACGAAGAGAGAGTTCGAGTACCTTTTTGGCGCGCGGCGTAAATGGAATGTGACCACTCGGCGCTTGTTGCCCTTGCCCGATGATCTCTTCTACCTGTGCCCGCACGGCCTCTAATGAGATGCCGAGGGATTCAAGCCCCTTGGCGGCAACGCCTTCACCCTCGTGAATCAATCCCAGAAGGATGTGCTCGGTGCCGATGTAATTGTGATTGAGCATCCGGGCCTCTTCTTGGGCCAAGACGACAACTCTGCGGGCTCGATCTGTAAATCTCTCAAACATAGGTACTCCTCTCTCTCTTTAGCCTAACGCTCAGCGGTCAGAGTTACTTCCCGAGTTTCTCCCACCACCTGATGAGCTCAGAGTTGGTAACAAATGTGTTATTTAGGACATTTAACACAATTCTCAGATAATTTTTAACAAATTCACCTTCCTCCCAGGTTTCAAGTGGCGCCCATCACAGAACAGCGGGAAAATTTATTGTCCAAATCCTTGGGTGCCCACTGCGGCATCCCAGATGTTGCATCGTCAGAGAGAGAGTCACTCATGCTGGAAATGACAGACGGCCAATGGAGTACAACTTTTAACATCTTCTCCTTTGGTCTCATTTCGATGTTGGCGTGCACTGTATTCACCCTCGTCTCACAGAGCCGAGTCCTCCCCAAGTACCGCCCCGCCCTGGTGATGTCTTCAATGGTCACCTTGATCGCTGGATATCACTACTGGAGAATCTTCAATTCGTTCGAAGAGTCTACGGAAAATGGCATGGTCAAAATCGGTTCCTCGGAAGGCGCATTTAATGAGGCGTACCGCTACGTTGACTGGATCCTCACGGTTCCACTTTTGCTCGTTGAGGTAATTGCCGTTCTGGCTCTTGCTCGCGGAGCATCAAAGTCACTAATGACCCGACTCATTCCTGCATCGGCTGCCATGATCGCGCTCGGCTACCCAGGCGAAATTTCTACCGTAATCAGTGAAAAGGTAATTTGGGGTTCCTTGTCGACACTCCCCTTCCTCTACATTCTTTACGTACTTTTCGTTGAGCTGAGCAAGTCACTTGGTAATCAACCCGATGGAGTTGCAGCCACGGTCGGCCGACTTCGTTTACTTCTCATTGGAACATGGGGCGTTTACCCGCTCTCTTACCTGATTCCAATGATCATTACGAATCCAACAATGGAGCAAGCGGCAGGACTCTTCACTGCTCGCCAAGTTGGTTACACGGTTGCTGACGTTTTGGCAAAGTGTGTATTCGGTCTGACGATCTACAAGATTGCCCGCATGAAGTCTGCTGCAGAAGGTATGGCAGAGACCCACTAGTAAGTTCCACTGGTCGCCAATAATTGGTTACCAATGATGGGGAGAGTAGCCTAGCTACTCTCCCCATCATCATTTAAGGAGTACTTATGAAGCTAAGTTATCTTCGAATGCTCGCATACACGCTGATTGCTGTGGGACTCATCAACTGGGATTACCAACGAGGGAAACCAGGCGTCATCACTCACAGCCTCATCATTATTCTTCCCGGAGTCGTTTTACTCCTCTCTACATTCATCAACCCACTTCGTAGGTTGGTCACTCTGAGGGGCTATGCAATTCTCTGGCTGGGTATCGCACTTGTAACTCTTGCTTACGCCTTCCTAAACTGACGCAGCAACTGAGGCAGCTCCAACTCACCATTCATCTCGGCGAGCGAGGCAACAATTCCGTCGTGTTCGGCCAGTGCCCATACTCCGGGCGTGCGCGCCGCTAAATGCTGACTAGATGCGTGCGGCTGTACTCGGCCAGGGATGAACCCCAACCCAGCCACCTGCTCTCCTCGATCCGGCAGATAGGTGCTTGCTCCCAGCACCATGGCACCGGCACTTGCCCCCCAGATTGCCGGGAGCCCAGCGAGAAGGTCTCGATGAGGCACGAGGCTCTCCAAAAGAAGGCGAGGGGATCCGCCAGGTAGCACCAGAGCCTGGGCATCCGTGAGATCTGTGATGCGTCGAGCCTTCCGGCCAAGAGATGCAAAATACCCAATCGCGTTATCGGAGGTGAGCGCCGCACTCCGTTCGTGTTCGCTGGCACCAGGAAAGATCGTGATTTCTAAATCTGGGATGAGGGAGAGAAAGTACGCATCCATCTCACGGCACATCGCAGAAAACTCGGCGCCACCTTGAATACAAATAATCATTACAAGTGTTTGATCATGCGGGAATTGCCTAACGTATTTGGTTTGACACTTTCAAGATCCAAAAATTCGGCAATACCCGCGTCATACGAACGCAAGAGTTGTTGATATACCTCGGGGGCAACAGGCGAACCTTCAATCTCCACAAATCCATGACGGCCAAAGAATTCCGTTTCAAAAGTGAGGCAAAAGATCCGAGATACGCCAATGGTGCGCGCGCGTTCAATAATCGTTTCAAGAATTGCGTGACCCACACCTTTTCCGCGAAGAGATTCATCAACGGCGACAGTACGAACCTCGGCAAGATCCTCCCAGAGTACGTGGAGCGCACCACACCCCACAACTTTGCCATCTTGCTCGGCAACAAAGAATTCTTGAACATCTTCATAAAGCGTGACGGTCTCTTTGGAGAGCAGCCTTCCTGGAATTGAATAGAAATCTACGAGACCACGAATCCCAGGAA
>WLIL01000010.1 GCA_009702245.1 Actinomycetota bacterium | reverse complement strand
GAGGTCGTTCGCCCTTTGTTCTGGCATGGCACTCACCCTCTCCGCTCCCGATTTCCTCCTCCACATACTAGGCTTGGCTCGAACGAAATGGAGAGACTATGACTTACGTGATCGCCCAACCTTGTGTTGACCTCAAAGACAAGGCGTGCATTCAAGAATGTCCTGTTGATTGCATTTACGAGGGTGAGCGGATGCTCTATATCCAAGCGGATGAATGCGTTGATTGCGGTGCGTGCGAACCCGTGTGCCCAGTGGAAGCCATTTATTACGAAGACGATGTCCCAGCGCAGTGGAAAGAGTACACCGCAGCAAATGTTGAGTTCTTCGATGGAATTGGATCACCTGGTGGAGCAGCAAAAGCCGGCATGTACGAGAAGGATCACGCGATCGTTTCTGCGTTGCCACCACAAGAACACGAAGGTCACTGATTTAAGAAGTGAGCGACAACGCCACTTTCGATCTTCCTGAATTTCCATGGGATCGACTTGCGCCACTTGGAGATAAAGCGCGCGCACATCCTGGCGGAATAGTTGATCTTTCGATTGGCACACCTGTTGACTCAGTTCCTGAAGTGATTCAAAGTGCGCTCGCCGCTGCAAGTGATTCCCCTGGTTATCCGCCAACGGCGGGCATTCCAGCACTTCAAAAAGCGATGCGAGATTGGTCTGTCAAGTATCTAGGTACCAGCGAGAGTGTGGGCGTGCTCCCCAGTATTGGCTCGAAAGAGATGGCCACCCTCCTTCCATTCTTATTGCGAGCAAAGCGCGTCCTCTATCCCGATATTGCTTATCCCTCATATCACGTGGGTGCAGTTCTTGCGGGAGCTGAAGCCATTCCGGTGGGCGAAGATCCAAAGTCGTGGCCTGCTGCGGATTTTGCTTGGATCAACTCGCCTTCAAATCCCACCGGCGCACTTATGAGTGATCAAGCAGTTCGTGATGCGATTCAATGGGCTGCATCTAATGATGCATATTTGGTCTCAGATGAGTGTTACCTCGAACTTGGTTGGGAAGCGACACCACGGTCGGTACTCTCTTTTCCAGAAGCTGCTGATGCAAAAGTTATTGCGTTGCACTCACTTTCTAAGCGCTCGAACTTAGCTGGTTACCGAGCGGGTTTTGCTGTCGGGAATCCCTCAGTGATCTCGGAATTATTAGAAATCCGTAAGCACGTCGGGATGATGATGCCCGGCCCGGTGCAGTTAGCGATGATCGCTGCGTTGGCTGATACAGAACACGTGACGAAGCAACGAGCAGTCTATCTGAGGCGTCGTACAGAACTTCATCGTGGACTCACTGCCGCCGGTTTTACGATTCATGATTCGGTCGCCGGTCTCTATCTATGGGCCACGCGCGATGAAGAGTGTTGGAAGAGTGCTGATTGGCTTGCCCAGCGTGGAATCTTGGTGGCGCCCGGAGATTTCTATGGTGTACGTGGAAAGAACTTTGTGCGTGCTGCGCTGACGGCAACCGACGAACGTATCGATGCCGCGGTGGCTCGGCTCACCGCAACTGCTTAATCAACTCTCTCTGCTCGAGTAATCGAGTCAATATCGGTAGGACCATTGACCAACACCAGTGATCCACCATCCAGGATCACTTCTGCATACAGATCAAAATCTGCAGATGCTGAATTGAAAAGCCTCCGTGTGTGCTTTCCTGTCGCGGCCGCCTTCGTGTGATTCTCACTCTGAAAGAAGTCTGGAAAGGTGAGTACCTCGCTTGCGAAGTCGATTTGCTCTGAGGTGCCGGTAGCTGCGCGACCCCAGAGATCTCGCGGTGAACGAATATTGAGGGCACTAGCTGTTGTGGGCCCCGCATCGGAAACGTGGATTTCTTTCGAGAGGTGCACAATCTCTAAGTTGAGCGACGATGCGGTGAGGAGCCAGACGACGGAAAGCCAATGGTTTGATAGATCGAAGGAGATGGTGTGGGGTTCGTTGCTTACATCGGTGAGGAAGTTAGCGCTCTTTGCAACCCAATTTCGCGTTGATGTGTAAGAGAGTTCGATCCGGCCGGTGGTGTCGTAGTACGTGATGAGTGGCCGTGCTCCGTTCTTCTCCCCAAGAAGCGTGGGATAGAGCGCAGATAAGGACATCCCCCGATCTTACGCGCGATATTATGAATGAGTGAGCGAAGCAATTCTTCTTGTCGGTGGCCAGGGGACCAGACTGCGCCCATTGACGGACTCCACTCCTAAGCCCCTATTGCCGCTCGCCGGTGTTGCATGTACTACTCACCAACTACTTAAAGCCAAGGCTGCCGGGGTTACTCGAGTCGTGCTCGCTACGTCGTATCTGGCAGAGGTTTTTGAGGCACAGTATGGAGCGGGAGAAGCACTTGGGCTCGAATTGGTTTATGCGGTGGAGCGCGAGCCACTCGGTACCGGCGGCGCAATCGCCAATGCCGGGCAATTCCTTAAGGGCGATGGCCCCATATTGATCTTCAATGGTGATGTCATCTCAAATCACTCACTTGAAGAGCAGTATCGAGTTCACGAAAGTTCGGGCGCGGTGGCGACCCTGCACTTAACTCCAGTGGAAGATGCTCGAGCATACGGCTGCGTTCCCGTAGACGATTCTGGTCGAGTGAAGGCGTTCTTAGAAAAGATGGACAATCCTGTAACTAATCTGATCAATGCTGGATGCTACATATTTGATCGATCTATTATTGATGTAATTCCGTTAAATACTGTGATTAGCGTTGAGCGCGAAATCTTTCCCGAGTTAGTTAAGCAACATGTACAAGGTTATGTTTCTGATGATTATTGGATCGATTTAGGAACCCCCGAGGCATTCACCAAGGCATCGGCAGATTTAATTACCGGTCGGGCTTACTCACCGGCCCTAGGAATTTTGAATATGGAGTACCTGGCAAATGCTGCAGAAATTGCAACCAGCGCCCGAATTACAGGAGGAACTTTTTTAGACAAGGGTGTCACGGTAGATGAGGCAGCGCATGTTCATCAAAGCGTGATTCTTGCTGACTCGTGGGTAGGCAGTAATGCACATGTAGAAAATTCTTTTGTCGGACGAGGGGTAAAAATAGGTTCAGGTATAAAGCTGGTAAATGTGGCAGTGGGCGATGGCGTAGAGATCCATGAAGGAACTACGGTTTCTGAAGGTGCACGGCTTAGCGCGTAGAGAAGTAGTCTTCCAGCGAAAGTGCGCTTCTTGGGTGTGGCGAATGTGCCGAGTAACCAACCGCAATCGCACCCAGAGGCTGCCACGCTTCATTAATGCCAAGAGTTTCGCGAACGATCTGTGAGCAGAAGATTGTCGATGAAATCCAGGCTGAACCTACGCCTTCACCGTGCAATGCAAGAAGGAAGTTCGCCACCCCGGCTCCACCAGCAATCATGAACATGTCCCGCTCGGAGTCATCTCGATGGTCCCCGTACGTGTGCGCTCCGTCGAGTGAAACAAATGCCAGGATCACTTCGGGTGCGTCGTAAAGAATTCGCCCACGCCGTAGGCGCTTCTCGATACTTTCAGCATCTGCACCCGATTTTTCTAAGTCAGTACGCCATGCTGCCGACATATGATCGAGTACTTCTACTCTCTGTGCGTTGAGCCGGATAAAGCGAAGCGGGTGAGTGTGGTGTGGCGCTGGGGCAGTCAGTGCTGCTCCTACTGCGATTTCAAAAACTTCCAACGGAATCGGCTCATCAGTGAATTCACGAATAGTGCGTCTGGTGGTAATCGCCTCTCGATGCCCAAGACGGAACCAATCATCCCTACTTTTACGGATGAGCGCGCTTACTCCTGGTCCATCTTCTGAAGTAACAAAATGATTGATGCCAGAGATGATGGCTACTGGGCTTTGGGTGAGTTTTTGGCGTACGAGTTCAGAGGCTGAGGCGATTTCATCGACGGTCGCCATGACAGTGGCCTCAAGCAGGTTGCCAGCATCATCTACTTTCCCTCTAAAGTCGTTGAGCACTTGGATACCTGCGGCTCCGATGGCCATATCAACCAGTCCATCGCGCCAAGCGCGGCCGAACGTGTCAGTAATGATGACACCAATGGTGATTCCTAGAGCTTTTTGAATATCGCCACGTATCTTGCGCGCACTCGCGTCTGGATCTAGTGGGAGAAGTGCGGCGAAGCCATGAGGAACGTCAGACATGTCAACACCGGCCGCCGCCATGATAAATCCGTGACGTGTTTCCACAATGGAGGTGCGTCCACGCTGGGCAACCACGCGCTGAGCCTCAGCGGCGATGGCATCAACGCGGTCAAGCGCTGGAACTAATCGATCTTCCGACTTGCTCACTATTTTGCTGGTGATGACGACGATATCTCCGTCGACAATTGAAGTATGAGCGGAGATGAGGGTAGCTAAATCATCACCAGCGTTAATTTGTGGAAGACCTGCTACTCCGCGGATAGTAATCACGAGAATGACAGCGCTAATTTCAGAGCCGCAGCTGCAATGTCACGAGAGGTTGCTAGATCCTTCATAAGGAGTGGGCGGGCAATTACCTTGAGTCCATCGAGGACACAGTCGTTGTCGACTTCGGCCACCAACCACCCATGCAAGAGGCCACCGTTGGCACGCGAACCATAATGTTCGGCGATACCAAAGGCGGAACTTTTCACGTCGATGGCCGCTAGGCACGCATCTGCCATGCCGCGTACAGGTGAACCGCCAATAATTGGCGAGACGCCGACTAAGGGTGCCTTTGATGCCATAAGCGCCCGCCGAATTCCGGGAATTGAAAGAATCGTTCCGATTGATACGACAGGGTTGCTCGGCGGAAAGAGGATGACGTCAGCGTTCTTGATCGCTTCGATGACGCCGGGAGCTGGTGTGGAGTTCTCCGCGTTGATAGGGATGATCCGAAGTGCCGGAGTGCTCGCGCGATACTTAATCCACCACTCTTGAAAGTGGATGAATCGACGACCATCTTCATCTTCGATTTCTACGTGTGTCTCAACCCGGTCATCTGTCATTGGAAGGAGCTGCACGCCCGGCTTCCATCGATCGCAGAGTGCAGCGGTCACTTGTGAGAGTGGAAAACCGGCGTTACGCATCTGCGTGCGCACAATATGCGTGGCGATGTCGCGGTCACCTAAACCAAACCATTGTGGAGCCACTCCATAGATAGCAAGCTCTTCTTTCACGACAAAGGTTTCATCGCGCCTGCCCCAGCCCTGCTCTTCATGTATCCCATTTCCCAAGGTGTACATCACGGTGTCGAGGTCAGGAGATATCTGTAAACCAAAGAGTTCGATATCGTCGCCGGTATTGCCGATAACCGTTATTTCGGCATCGGGGGCGGCGGCCTTGAGCCCTCGCAGAAATCGTGCTCCTCCGATGCCACCAGCTAAGGCCACAATCTTGAGCCCAGTTGCGGCTGGAACCCTGGAGCCAGGCTCAGAAATTGTCATAGGGCAAGTCAATCATGGGCTACCCCCTCAACGACGCAGGAAATGTCCGATTTAGCCCACTCTGAACCGCGGTAGGGGTTGCCTACTCGCATTACAAGCGTGTAATTTACCTACATACATCGCGACCTGGTGCTAAAGATCTAGCGCTGGCGATCTGGCTTGATTGAGAGGAGCTCACTGTGAGCGAGAGTTTTCCCTTGTCCACCACGGAAAATCAAGAGATGACCTGGCAGGAGCGTGCACTCTGCGCCCAGACCGACCCTGAGGCATTTTTTCCAGAAAAAGGCGGTTCTACGCGTGAAGCGAAGCGAGTATGCCTTTCATGTGATGTTCGCTCGGAGTGTCTAGATTACGCTCTTGCTCACGATGAGCGATTTGGAATCTGGGGCGGCCTCTCTGAGCGCGAGCGACGCAGGCTTAAGCGCCGCGCCATTTAACCAGGCGGTACATGCGCTAGTCGTCACACATGACGGCGCACGTTGGCTCCCTGAATTAATCTCTTCGCTTTCAGATCTGACTTACTCGCCCCAATCGATCCGAGCAATCGATACAGGCTCTCTCGATCGAAGCATTGGACTACTTCAAGACGCATCGATTCCGCTTCGAAGTGCAGATCGCAATGCGGGCTTTGGTGAAGCAGTTAATTTAGGTGTTGATTGGATTACAGCAGAGATCGACACTGATCCCAGTAAAACGTGGATTTGGTTATTGCACGATGATTGCGCGCCCCTTCCAGACGCGCTCGAGAAATTGGTTTCCGCATTAGCCGATGCGCCGAGCGTGGCGATGGCTGGTCCCAAGATTCGTGGGTGGCACGATCGGAATCACTTACTTGAAGTAGGTGTTTCCATCGCTGGTAATGGTGCTCGCTGGACTGGTTTAGAGCGCCGAGAGCGTGATCAGGGTCAACACGATGGCGTGCAGGATGTTTTAGCGGTGAGTTCTGCTGGTGCACTCATTCGACTTGATGTCTGGCAAGAGCTCTCCGGCTTTGATCCACACCTCACCCTCTTTCGCGATGACGTTGACTTTGGGTGGCGGGTAAATGTTGCCGGACACCGTGTTATTGCAGTTCCCGATGCCGTCCTACTCCACGCCGAAGCGGCGGCCACGGAGCGACGAGAAATCGATGTCGAAGGCGCCACCTTGCATCGCCCGCACCTGCTTGACCGTCGAAACGCAAATTATGTCTTGTTAGCCAATTCATCGCGTTGGCGTTTACCACAGGTGCTGGCTCGACTCGTGGTTTCAACGGTAGTGCGTTCGATCGGTTACCTCTTTGCCAAACTTCCGGGTTATGCCGGTGATGAAATAGCGGCGCTTGCACTCATCCTTGCTCGTCCCGACCTTATTCGCACGGCCCGTAGAGTTCGCGCTCAGTCCAGGTTGCTTCCGGCTAGCGCTGTTTCGTCGTATTTGGCTCCTGATGGATCACAGATTCGATTGGCGTTTGAGTCTTTACGGGAATTGGTATTTAAGGGCATAGCGCCTATGTCAAACCCTTCTACATCTTTTTCTGATGCACGTTATGCCGTTGCCGAAGATGATGAAGAGATAGTGAAGAGTAATTCGTTCTTATTACGAGCACTTAAAATTCCGGCAGTTGCGCTCTTCTTAATTCTCGCATTGGTCAACCTTGTTGCTTTCAGAGGCAAGTGGGGCAATCTTTCAGGCGGCGCACTCCTGCCAGCACCCGCTAGTGGGGGAGACTTGATTAGTACTTACTTTGATTCTTGGCATCCCATCGGGATTGGCACTTCTACTCCTGCCCCACCTTGGATGTTAATTCTGGGGTTCTTCTCGATAATCACCTTCGGAAACCTACAAGTACTTGTCTCGCTCATCTTCTTTTTAGCGATGCCGATCACTGGCATCGCGATGCATCGCGCCTTGGGTAAGCATGTTTACGATCGTGGGATCCGGATCGCAGGCTCCGTCATATACGCCTTCTCACCAGTTCTGCTCATCGCCATGTCGGATGGGGAACTCACATTGGTTCTTGCTGCGATGCTCTTACCTTGGGCGCTGAGTATTTGGTGGAGTGGAGCCAGTTCAATACTTCAACATGAAAGTTTTTCGCAGGCAAAACTATGGCGGTCAATATTCGTCGCCATAATTATGATTGCACTGCTTCCACAGCTCGTATTTTCCTTTCTACTTGGGGTGGGTGCACTCACCTTCAAGGCGCGCACACAAGGCCGGAAGCGTGTAGGAATTTTGATTGCTCTCTTCGTGCTCACCCCTATCCTCGCTCTCCTCCCATGGTCGGTGAGTGCGATACTTCATCCCACTCTCTGGCTCCGCTCGTTTGGACTCGGTCCCGAAAGTGGTAATGCATGGAATCTTGCGCTCTTTAACCCTGGTGGTTTTTATTCGCCACCGTTCTGGATGGGTGCACCACTTCTGCTTGGTGTGTTACTGATCGTCATAAGAAGTGGACGCGCACGCATTCGTATTTTTGCCACTCTCAGCATTGCGGCGCTCACAGTTTCAATCTTGCTCTCGGCACTTACGGTGACCCCATATGGTTCTCCAGTTCCCAGCCGTATCTGGAGCGGTCCTGGTGTGCTCTTGGCGACAGCACTAGCAATCTATGCGCTTGCGCTTGTTTCTGATGGATTGAGTGACCGTTTAAGAAATTCTCCCCTCTCAAAACAACATGTTGAATCTCTCGTTACCACTGTCGCCCTCTTGATAAGTATTGCAACCGGCATTAGCTGGCAGATTCTTACACCTTCGCCTCTTAATTCGAATAGCGAGCAGATTCTCCCCGCTTTCGTGGCTGCATCATTGCAATCGACGGATCGGTCACGCGTCTTGGTATTGCGAGCTACCAGTTCAGGGACTAAGTATTCGGTGGTGCGCGAAGGAACTTCAGTTCTCGGTGATCCTGAGGTGAGCGGCCTCATGCCCGACTTGCTCGAATCCACCCTCGCTGAACTCATGACGGGTGGATCGAATACCACGACTCGAGTCCTTGGACAGTTCGCTATCAAGTATGTATTCGTGGCAGCACCTGCTCCCGCTGCGCTCTCAAGAGTTTTAGATGGCGTCGGTGGTCTCAGGCGAGTTTCAGCGACAGATCAAGGCGCGCTGTGGAAAATAACGTATCCGTCGGGGAGGCTAGTCTTCTTTAGCGATGGAGCAGAGAGTCCCATTGTGCTGCCCTCCAGCCGGGTCTCCGCTCAAGTGGCAATTCCAGGACCGGGAACACTTTCATTGAGCGAGAAGTTGGATCCTAAGTGGAGTTTGCTGCTCGATGAAGAGATTCTTCAGCCGGTAAAATCCGGGAGTTGGAATCCCACATATCGCATCAGCCAGGCTGGAGAACTTCGACTTACTCACGACAGTTCGTTCCGCAGACTTGCTCTTGGGTTGCAATTTCTGACTCTTATCGCCTTGCTCATCATGTGCCTTCCCGGCGGGCGACGCTGGGTTGATCGACCTGATGAAGAGGTTTCATGAAAAAGTATCTCTTCGTTGCACTACTTGCTATCACAACTTTGATCGTGTCCCTGCTTCCGCATGCAGCGGTTGAGAGCGAGTTGCAGAGCTTGCGCTACTCCCCAGAGATTTGTCCGGCGAGCAAGAACAGCACCCAAATTATTGTTGCGGGTTCCTCGAGTAAGGTGCAAATCTTTCGCGGCAAGAAATCAAAGGTGAGTGGAGTAAAGAAGAATTTTACGATTCTCACCCCACCGCCAAACGCGTGGATGGAGATCTCTGAAAGTGTCGGGGCTCCTGTTTTAGTTGATCGAAGTGAAGGACTTTCACTTCTTGCCTGTCCTGGAATTGCTGAGCCTGCTTGGTTTGTGGGTGGTTCAAGTGATATCGCGAGTCAAGACCAACTTGTGCTGGCAAATGATGGCGCGAGCGCGGCAACCTTGTTGGTGAAGATGTGGAGCAATCAGGATCGCCCGCTAGAAACAGCTATCACGGTTAGCGCACGAACTTCAAGAAACGTGCGGCTAGATACTCTTGCACCAGGAGTAAAATCGATGGTGCTCTACGTTGAGCCTCAAGTGGGTCGAGTCTCTGTTTCTCTGCAGTCAAAGCGCAAGACTGGATTCAAATCTGGGGGTGCGGATTACATCTCTGCAAGCGCGGCGCCTTCTCTTGAACAAATAATCCCCATTGTTATTGGGATCAAAAAGAGTGCAGCAAAAAAGTCCGCTACTAAATTGACAAAGAAAAAAGTGAAGAAGGCGCCAGTTATCCCTCGAGCAAGCGGATCGATTCGTACTCTCAGAGTTCTGGCGCCAGGCGAAAGTGGTGCCACCTTCACCGTAACCCTGCTAGCGAGTGACGGATCATATATTCCTGTGGGTTTGGATGGCATTTTGCTCGAAGCTGGTCGAGTGAAGGAGTTCACCTTCACGGCGAGTGTTCCACTGAATCTCTCCGCGTTACGCATTTCCTCTGATGCGCCAATTGTTGCAAGTGTCAATAATGATGACGTGGATTACGCTTGGTCTCCTTCTGTTGGCGGAATGGAAAAAGAGAGCGCGCTTCTGATACCACCAAAGGGCATCCTTGCGCTGATAGCTTCACGGGGCTCTCCTGTGGTGTTGGTAAAAGCTGGGTCTCGAGGCGTGACCTCGCTCCCCGTCTCAACAGAGAAATTAACAACTTGGGTGAACGAATCGAAGAACTGGGCCCTGATCAATGTCAGTAGCGACGGCACCGTGCATGGTTCAATCCTGCTCGCTGACTCGTCGGGCAGTGCACTCTTGCCTATTCGCAATCGTGTGCGGGTTGGAAGTGGGTCACTGCCGATGAGCGATCTTTCTGTTACCCGAGGTGGCGCGTCATTGCCCACTTCTGGGTGAGACTCGCGATAACTTGCTCGTTATGGCTGGAAGAAAATGTTCAAAGAGCGCGTGCGACGGTAGCGCTGTGGCCACTTTGACATATATCTATGCCGATTCCATGGCAGTTCTTGGACCCTTAGCTACGTACGCTGAGCCGCACGCTTACGATCTCTGCGCTCTGCATAGTGATCGCCTCACGGCTCCCATTGGATGGGAAGTTGTGCGCCTGGAAGAAAACCACGCAACGCCGGAACCCACTGATGACGACTTGTTGGCCATTGCAAACGCGGTACGTGAGGCAGCTCGGCCGTTACATCAAGAAACGGTCACGGCAACGCTGATGCCCGAGCTGGGACGCCGCGGCCATTTGCGGGTCCTTCCCACCGATCAATAGCCACCGCTCCTAACGAACAAGAGATCCCAGTACTCTTTTCCTATGTACTCCTGGGGATTTAAGCCGGCTGCGCTCGATCAAGTAATCAAGGCCTATGACGTGCGTGGACTAGTGGGATCACAACTTACCGAGGACCTTGCCTATGCTGTGGGAACGGCTTTTGCACTCTTCGTTTCTGGCGCTAAATCTGTAGTTGTTGGGGAAGACATGCGACCCTCTTCGCCGTCGCTTGCATCAGCGTTTGCCGACGGAGTCATGGATCAAGGCATCGACGTAATGCGCATCGGCTTAGCTTCTACAGATCAGCTTTATTTCGCATCTGGTTTCCTCGACGTTCCTGGCGCTATGTTCACAGCAAGCCATAATCCGGCTGCATATAACGGGATCAAACTCTGTCGAGCCGGGGCAGCGCCAGTTGGTAAGGAGAGCGGACTTACACAGATTCGTGAACAGATCCTAGGAGCTGCGCCGCCGCTCGCCAGCCACCGCGGAAGCGCTCGCTACCAAGACTTACTCACGGAATATGCGCATCACTTGCTTTCGCTGGTTGATCTTTCGCAGATGCGCCCACTCAAAATCGTGGTCGATGCGGGTAATGGCATGGGCGGACATACAGTCCCCACTGTTTTCTCTTCACTTCCTATCGCACTCACACCACTCTTTTTCGAACTTGATGGTTCGTTTCCAAACCACGAAGCAAATCCGATCGAGCCGGCAAACATGCGAGATCTCCAAAGTGCTGTGATCAAGGCCGGTGCCGATATTGGTTTAGCATTTGATGGAGACGCAGATCGGTGCTTTATTGTTGATGAGCGTGGCGAGATCGTCTCACCTTCGACCCTGACTGCTTTAATCGCTGCACGTGAGCTTGCCAGGAAACCAGGATCTACCATCATCCATAATCTGATTACTTCGCGTTCGGTCAAAGAAGTTGTCGAAGAGTTGGGTGGTCGAGCAGTTCGAAGTCGAGTAGGTCATTCATATATCAAGGCGCAAATGGCGGAAGAATCTGCGCTCTTTGGTGGGGAGCATTCAGGCCACTTCTATTTCGCAGATTTCTGGAACGCGGACTCAGGGATGTTGGCGGCTTTGCATGCTATGAGCGCTCTAGGAAATGCCCCTGAAGGAACAAAACTTTCTGCAGTGCTTCGCCCATACGATCGCTATGTAGCGAGCGGTGAAATCAATTCCACTGTGGAGGATAGTCTTTCCAAAATGAAAGAAATTGAGTTGATTTACGCTGCCCGCGAGGGAATTGAAGTCGATCATCTAGATGGCATCACAATTTCAGCTGCGCAATGGTGGTTTAACGTGCGAGCATCGAATACTGAACCGCTTCTTCGTCTCAACGTCGAGGCGAAAGATATAGTGACTATGGAGCTACTGCGCGATGAGGTTTTAGGAGTGATTCGGTCATGAGTGTTGATCAACGTTTACTCGATGTGCTGGTCTGTCCTGATTGCCATGGAACTCTTTCCTTGGTCAAAGACGAATTGCTTTGTAATAAGTGTCCGCTGGCTTATGAGGTTCGCGGTGGAATTCCCATCATGCTCGTGGAGAGCGCTCGTCGCCGCTCGTAGATACTCGTCGTGTGCGCAGAAGTTGGAGCGCTTTCTCTTGCTCGAAATCTAGGGCGGCTAAGGGATCAACTCGTCCGTACATCTCGCCGATATGGCGAATCTGTTCCGCTAATCGCCTTGTGGTCATCGCGCGAAGAGCAAAGGCAATCTCATCCGGAGAAGCGTTGTACTCACTCTCCACCTGTCTAATGAGGATGAGGGCCGCTTCGTCATGGTGGGTGAAGGGGCGATGGCGTCTATGGGCGGTGCGCAGTAGCCCGATGCGAGCTCGGTATCGCACCATCCGAGGGGTGATCCCCACTCGGGCGGCGAGCTCTTCAGCGCTATACATCTTTAGATTATGACAAAGAATTGTCATAAATGTCGAGAATCCACCAGATATGCGTGAAGATGAGGTCTGATAGTGGCACATTCCGAGATCTTCGAACTTTCAGGAGCGATGAGTTGAGTACCCCAAAACACGATATTGCTGATGCCTCACTAGCCGCCGCTGGTCGGATGCGCATCGAATGGGCCGAGCGCTCTATGCCCGTGCTCCGTTCCATTCGCGAGCGCTTTGAAATTAACAAGCCATTCGCTGGCATCAAAATTGCCGCCTGCATGCACGTCACCACTGAAACTGCGAATCTCATGATCGCGTTGAAAGCTGGCGGAGCAGAAATCGCACTCTGTGCCTCTAACCCACTTTCCACTCAGGACGATACTGCCGCGGCGCTCGTTCACGAATTTGGCATCAGCGTCTTTGCAAAGCACGGGATTGATCGCGATGGGTATTACGAGCACATCAACGCGGCACTCGATATTGCACCAAGTCAGGTATTTGATGATGGTTGCGATTTGGTCAACACTCTGCACACCACACGCAAAGAACTCTTGCCTGGTGTTCGCGGGGGATGCGAAGAGACCACTACAGGTGTCATTCGACTTCACCAAATGGCGAAGGATGGTGCGCTCACCTTCCCAATGATCGCCATCAACGACACTGATACGAAACATATGTTCGATAACCGTTATGGAACTGGCCAATCAACTCTCGATGCAATATTCCGCGCAACTAATACTTTGATCGCTGGCAAGGTAGTTGTCGTTGCGGGTTACGGATACTGCGGTAAGGGTGTTGCCGAACGTTCAAAGGGTATGGGCGCCGATGTAGTGGTGACCGAGATCGATCCTACAAAGGCGCTAGATGCAACGATGCAGGGTTACCGAGTGATGCCAATGGAAGACGCTGCAAAGATTGGCGACGTCTTCATCACCGTGACTGGAAACCGTGATGTATTGAGTCACGAGCACTTCTTGGCTATGAAAGATGGCGCCATCATGGCTAACTCTGGTCACTTCGATATCGAAATCGATGTGAAGTGGTTGGAAGACAATGCCACTACCAAGAACAGCAAGATTCGTCACCAAACCGATGAGTACGTGATGCGCGATGGACGTCGCCTTCTTCTCATTGCTGAAGGTCGCCTTGCTAACCTCGGTGCCGCTGAGGGTCACCCTGCCGCTGTGATGGATATGTCCTTTGCTGATCAAGCGCTCGCGGCTGAGTGGCTTGTTGAACACGCAGACGGTCTTGGGGCTGGCGTTTTCGATGTCCCTGTAGAGATCGATAAGGAAGTTGCCCGCCTGAAGCTTGCCAGCATGGGCGTAAATATTGATGAGCTGACACCAGCTCAAGAGAAGTACCTCAACTCTTGGGATCACGGGAGCTAATCCACAGCTGAAAATCGACGCTAGAGGGTCGGTGATAAGTGCGAGTTAATTGAGCGGTGTTTGAATTTCTACTTCCGCTCACTTGTCTCCACTGTCGCCGACCCTCTCGCTTTTCACTCTGTGAAAAGTGCAGTGCACCCTTTCGTGACGTGCCGCGCTGTGTGGCACACATCAGTGGTGTCCCTCTCTGGGTAACTGCCAATTACGCCGGAAGTGTGCGCCGAGCAATCGTGGCCTATAAAGAAGAGGGCATTTCTTCACTTCGCAAACCTCTGAGCTTTGCTATTGCTAATGGCATCGCACACTTTGTCCAGCAGTACGAAGATCTTGTGGTGGTGCCCATCCCCTCACGGATTCAGGCGCTTCGTAGTCGGGGAGAAGATGCCATCGGCGAATTGGCGCTCGCCGGTGCGCGGGCCGCGGGTTTACCCCCGCTCGCTCTGCAACGGATGATTCACATGAATCCTTTGGTGCGAGATCAAGGGGGATTAGGTGCGGCCGCCCGGCGAGAGAATATGGCCGGCGCCCTGGAACTTGCCTCCTCCTCGGGGGCGCGTGCGTCGGCTCACCTCGTGCTCATCGATGATGTGGTCACCACCGGAGAGACGGTGCGGGCAGCTATCGCCCTCTTCCCGCCTGGGAAGGTAGTGGGGGTGGTCGCAGTTGCGCGGGTTTTAGCCCCTCCTCGGAGCCGGTAGGAGAAGCCGTTTGGAGAGATAGCCCGGCGACGGGGGTACCGGTCATCGCCTACGATGGAGACCTAAATCGTCCTCGAACAAAGGTAGGCCAGTGTCCGCACTTCTTGACCGAATTCTGCGAGCCGGAGAAGGCAAGACGATTCGCCGCCTCGAGAAGATCGCCGCCAGCGTCAATTCACTCGAGGCAGATTTCCATGCCATGAGCGATGAAGAGCTTCGCGGCATGACGGCAGAATTCAAAACTCGCTTAGCTGCTGGCGAAGATCTTGATGACATCCTTCCTGAGGCTTTCGCGGTGGTACGTGAGGCGGCAACGCGCACGCTTGGGCAACGCCATTACGACGTGCAGCTTATGGGTGGCGCGACCCTCCATGGCGGCAACATCGCTGAAATGAAGACGGGTGAAGGTAAGACTCTGGTCGGCACGCTACCGGCTTATCTCAATGCGCTTTCAGGTAAAGGTGTCCACATCATCACGGTCAATGATTACTTGGCCGAACGTGATAGTGAATGGATGGGACGTATCCACCGCTTTCTCGGTCTTACCGTAGGCGTCATCCTTGGTTCGATGACTCCGGCTGAGCGACGTGAAGCGTATAACTGCGACATTACTTACGGCACCAACAACGAATTTGGTTTCGATTACCTGCGCGACAACATGGCGTGGGCTTTGGATGATTGCGTGCAGCGTGGACATAACTACGGAATTGTCGATGAAGTCGACTCCATCCTTATCGATGAAGCGCGCACTCCGCTCATTATCAGTGGTCCGGCCGATCAACCCACCAAGTGGTACAAAGAGTTTGCCACTCTCGTTAAGTCTCTCTTTCCTGGTGAGCACTACGAAGTAGATGAGAAGAAGCGCACCGTCGCTGTTATTGAAGAGGGAATCACGAAGGTAGAAGAGCTTCTTGGCATCGATAACCTTTACAAGTCGGAGAACACTCCCCTTATTGGTTACCTCAACAATGCGCTTAAAGCTAAAGAACTTTTCAAACTTGATAAGGATTACGTCATCATGAGTGGAGAATTACTCATCGTAGACGAACATACTGGACGTATTCTCGCAGGGCGTCGTTACAACGAAGGAATGCATCAAGCGCTCGAAGCAAAAGAAGGCGTTGAGATTAAGGACGAGAATCAGACTCTCGCGACTATCACTTTGCAGAACTATTTCCGTCTCTACAAAAAGCTCTCGGGTATGACTGGTACTGCCTCAACTGAGGCTTCAGAGTTCGATCAAATTTACAAGCTTGGTGTTACTCCCATACCGACAAATCAACCGATGCAACGTTTGGATCAAGCGGATTTAGTTTACAAAACCGAAGAGGCAAAATTCGCTGCCGTCGTTGAAGACTTGGTCGAGCGTCACCGTAAGGGCCAACCAGTATTGGTCGGTACGGTCAGCGTTGAACGCTCCGAACACCTCAGTGACTTGCTCCGAAAGCGTGGGGTTCCACACGAAGTTCTTAACGCTAAACATCATGAGCGGGAAGCATCGATCATCGCGCAAGCTGGTCGTAAAGGCGCAGTCACTGTCGCTACGAATATGGCTGGCCGTGGTACCGACATCATGCTCGGCGGAAACTCGGAATTCATGGCAGATCTGGAATTGCAAAAGCGCGGTCTCTCCCCAGTGGACACCCCCGAAGAGTATGAAGCAGCGTGGCCAGCTGAAGTGGAGCGTCAACGCGCCGCGGTAGCGGCCGAACACGAATTAGTTATTTCCCTTGGTGGTCTCTATGTCCTTGGCACGGAGCGACATGAATCTCGTCGTATCGATAACCAGCTGCGTGGACGTGCCGGACGTCAGGGTGATCCCGGTGAATCACGTTTCTATCTCTCACTCGGTGATGAATTGATGCGTCGATTCAATTCTGGCTTGGTGGAGCGCTTCCTTGGTGCCGCCGGAATTCCTGATGAAGTTCCCATCGAATCTAAAATGGTAAGCAATGCGATTCGCTCCGCACAAACTCAAGTTGAGTCGCAGAACTTTGAAATTCGTAAGAACGTCCTCAAGTATGACGACGTCCTCAATCGTCAACGAACCGTTATTTATGATGAGCGCCGTCAAGTTCTGGAAGGTGCTGAGCTCAAGGAGCAGATTTCAGTCTTTGCTGAAGAGACCATCGAGGCGTACATCACCGGAGCAACAGCCGAAGGTTATCCAGAAGATTGGGATCTTAATCAATTATGGATTGCGCTTGGCAACCTCTACCCCATCTCGCTTACGATTGAAGCAATCGAGAATGAATGTGGTGGTCGCGACGGGGTCTCAAAGGATTACCTCGTGGAGAAAGTTATTGAAGACTTGCGCGGACAGTACGACGTTCGCGAAGCAGATGTCACCATAGAGGTCATGCGTGAATTAGAGCGTCGCATTGTGCTCTCAGTGCTAGATCGTAAATGGCGCGAACATCTCTACGAAATGGATTACCTCCAAGAGGGAATCGGTTTACGTGCGATGGCTCAACGTGATCCACTGGTGGAATACCAGCGCGAAGGCTTTGAACTCTTCGCTGCCATGATGGATGCAATCAAAGAAGAGTCGGTTGGCTACGTATTCAACGCACAGGTAGAAGTTGAAGAAGCCGCGCCGCAAAAGCCCACACAACTTGTCTATACCGCGCCTTCAGAGAGCGGTGAGACCTCATCTACCGTCGCTCGCGAAGACGGCACTCCGCGCAGTGCGCCCTGCCCATGTGGCTCTGGCAGAAAGTACAAGCGTTGCCACGGAGACCCTAGAAACCGATAACTGGACACCGATAACTGGAAACCGATAGTGGGTTAGCCGACAATAAAAGAAGTGGTCAGCCAACGACCATCCAAACCTTCAAGTCGCATGGCAACAGCACGTACGCGTTGATCAAGTGCAAAGAGCACGCTTGCTTCGGCGATACCGTCAGCAGGTTCGCATAAGTGCACCTTCATTACTCGAGGCATTCCCTTGAGTTGTCCAAATCTGCGATCGAGGTGGGCGTATACCGGGCGGTTACTCCACCTCACCAGTTGGGCAACGTTACGTCGACCAGCGAGTACCTCTAGGGCGGCTTGGCTATATTTTCCGGCCCAGATTCGCGGATGGGGCAGCGCAGCTCGTGGTGTGGGTTGCGGATCAAAATCTGGGTCGCTCACTAGATGGAGCGGAAAGGCGCTCTCTTCAAGCCCGAGATCGAGTTCGGCATGATGAACTATTTCCAGAGTGGGGGTGGGAAAGAGGGTCACTCCGATATCGCGGCGATGTGGTTGGAAATCTAGCTCTAGCGTGGAAATTACTGTGTGTGCGAGTGCGGTAGCCATAGGAGCCTCTTCTCGTCGGTGGTGCTCCTAGGCTCCAGTAGCGCTGCGTAGTTAAATATCCACCAGATGGCTCACCCCGCCTCCACCCTTTTCTCAGGTTGTGGATATCGCTCTGTGTAAGCAGGGGAGATGGAGAAATCTGCCACCATGAAAATACCTCGCAGATTCCCGCGTCCCTCGCTCTTTGCTCTTCGCTCCACAATGATCTCCATTGCGCTCCTGCTCATTGCCTTGGCAGTGATCCAACGGGTGGAACATCGGGTTACGGTGTGGACGCTGACCCATGATTTAGCGGCCGGCACTTCTCTGCGCGCTGAAGATTTGAGTAAGAGCTCGGTGACTCTCAATGGTCACGCAGTGCATTATCTAGATGCTCGAACAAATCCGAAAGATTGGATTGCGCTTCAGGATCTCTTTGCTGGTGAGATCCTCTCGGCACGCTCAGTCAATAAGAGCGATGACAAGTTGATTCGTCGAATCGTCTCCATCAGTGTTGAGGAGAATCATCTACCAACTCACCTGCTGCGCGGACAAAAAATTGACCTCTACGTGACGCCGATGGGTTCACAGAATGACATCCTTGGCGCACCGGAACGAGTTGCTGAGGCATTGGTAGTGGAAGGTACCCAGATTCAGGGAGTACACACCGGCGTCGCGCTCTCTGTAGTGGATCAGCAAGTGAGTGCCATCGTTGAAGCTGCCCAACGAGGACATCTTGATGTCGTGGGATACCCGAAATGAGTGTGCAATATGTGGTCGCGCTAAAAGACGCGAGCGTAGAAGAGGTGGTCCTCGAAACATGCTTCGAAATGGGGTGGCAATTGCGTGATCGAGCCTCCTCTTATGCCGATGGTTTACGGTCGGCTACTCGATTTGGTGTCACTTTCTTCATCACTGACCTGTTGCCAGCTCCGGTAGATGTCAGTGAAATAAATGGTTTGAGAATCGTAAGCATTGCCCATCAAGGTGAGGCGCGATCGCTATATACGCCACCTTTTCATCGTAATTATGTGCAGGTCGCCTACTCGGATCACCGGCAATTAAAAATTGCTTTAGTAGCGTTGCAGAGCAAGGAAGGTCTAGGAAAGTGCATTGGCATTACGAGCGCGTCGCCTAATCTGGGCAGAACCATGACAGGAATTCATCTCTTGGCCGAAATGGTGAGTGTGGGAAGCGCCATCTCACTCGGTGCTCTTGATTCTGCAGATGTCGGAGCTCATCGTCTGCTTGATGTGGCGAGCAACATCTCACACATAGATGGCCGGCCCTGGGAAGCGCACGAAGTATTCCAAGGGGCACACCTACTCACATACGGCGATGCGCATCCGGCTGATCTCTGTGATGATCTGCGCGGGGCCTTTGCTTTTAATCTGATTGATCTCGGCTCCAGTTGTACATTTCATCCGAATGAGAAACGCACGCGCTCCCGTCGATACTTTGAGGGCATTGACGCTGTTGACTCCTTGCTTTTGCTGTTGGACGACTCAGCTAAAGGGGTGATGCAAGCATTTGACTTACTTCACATAATTCAAGAGCGCGTCCCGAACACCGCAGTTCATTTCTGTTTCAGTAGAAGTTCGGGGAAGAGCGCCAATCTACAACTCCTGCGATCACGAGGATTCTCACCGCAGACTATTCCTGATGCGGTCAAAGAGATGGCTGATGTGGAAGGTGGGAAGGGGTTGGTGGGAGAGCGGCATCGACGTTCGCCATACCGGGATGCCATCCTGATGATTGGCGAATCGCTACAACAAGATTTTCTAGAGCAAACTGAGATACATTCGGGCGATGCGCGCACTAATCGTGGACTGGGGCGGAGTTCTCACAAACGCGCTTCGCGAACCCTTTGAAAGATGGGCCGAAGATGAGGGCGTGGACCATGACCACTATCTCAGTGTTCTCAAGGATCTCTTGGGGCAGAACACCTACGATGCACTCAATCCGATTCATGCGTTAGAACGTGGCGAGGTATCGAATCCCGATTTTGAAAAGATGCTAGGCGCCAAACTCAAACGAACAGATGGTAAGCCGCTTGATTCAGTAGGCATGTTAGAGCGCATGTTTTCCTACATCGAACATGCACCGAATATGAACGCTTTGGTGCGCAGGGCCCGCGAGAAGGGGATAGCGACTGCTCTCCTCTCCAATTCCTGGGGAAACACGTATCCGCGAGATCTTTGGGATGGCATGTTTGATCACGTGGTTATCTCCGGGGAAGTGGGAATGCGCAAGCCAGAAGCGGAAATCTTTCACTACACGCTCGGTTTGCTTCAGGTGGAGCCATCGGAGGCGGTCTTTGTGGATGATCTGGTGAAGAATATTGAAGGGGCCCGAGCCGTAGGGCTGGTGGCTGTTCATCACCGCGAATATGAAAGCACGCTACTGGAGCTCGAGGCCCTCTTTGGTTGCTCGCTCACCTAGTGAGAGAATGGATTCATGCGGATCTACGTCCCAAGCACCTTTGCTCTCGCCACGGAGTGGCTGGCTATAGGAACTTTCTCGGTCGATCGCGCTTACGCAGTAACTGAGGCACTTGCCGAATGGTATGAGCAAGGCGATGAAGAAGAGCTTGAGTACGTAGCGGCAAGTATTGCGGCCAAAGAGTCCCTCTTCCTCATCTCTCAAGAAAAAGCAGACGCTACATTCCGCCGTGTCGTTTTAGCTTTTGATGTGCCCGAATCCTTTGTGGGCGATGAGGTAGAGCCTCGGGGTGGTATTGCGATCAATGGCATGCTCACTTTTACAGAGTTGCAATCTGCATTGATCGATGGAGACGAGGCGCTTGTCGATGTGAGGAGTGCCGCCAGACTCCTCGATCGGGCTGCTGCGGGTGATGGCGAAGCACAATTTGTAGTGAGCGAAGTTGAAGGACATGAATTGTTGTGGTTTGGACCCACCGAAATTGAATTCGTTTTACAAGTGGATAAGTAGATGCCCACGTTAGATGAGTTGGTCGGCGGAGGATCTGCGCTCACTGCGGAAGATCTGATCACACTCCATACCCTGATTGCTGATTGGCAACTTTTAGCTGATCTCTCTTTTGCGGATTTACTTTTATGGGTGCCACTACGTGCAGACGCTAATAGTTGGCCATCAGGGCACATGGTGGTCGCGCAGATGCGTCCCACTACCGGTCCGACTGTTCTCCCCAATGATCTAGTCGGCACACAAGCCGCCTGGGGAACACGTACTGATCTTGATGGCGCACTCAGTGAAGAGAAGATTATGCGATCACGCGCGGAGGTAATTCGAGATGGCTTCTCGATGCGCGATGAAGTCATTCCAGTCCGCCACAACGATCGCGTGATTGCGCTGGTGAGTCGTCACACGAATGCCAACAATCAGCGCACTGCAGGACGCCTCGAAGAGATCTATCTGCAATCCAGCAACGATCTTGCCGAAATGATGGTCGAAGGTCTTTATCCGATTGCAAACGCCACCGGGAATGTACGTGTGGGTGATGGATTGATTCGTGTAGATGCACAGGGCAAAGTGAGTTTTGCTAGCCCTAACGCGCTTTCGGCGCTTCGCAGATTCGGTATTCAATCAAGTATTGAGGATCAAGATCTCGGAGTTGTCGTTACGGAGGCTTTGAAGTTTGGTGCTCGTACGCCGGTTGATGAATCACTCATTCCGCTCTTTCAAGGAAGATCCCATCGAGAGACAGAGATTGAACGCCGTGGTTCCATTCTCGATGTGCGAGTGATATCCCTTTCTAGAGAGCATCAAAAGTTGGGAGCGCTCGTCCTGCTTCACGACGTCAGTGAGATTCGACGAAGAGAACGCGAACTCCTCAGCAAAGATGTCACCATTCGGGAAATTCATCATCGGGTAAAGAACAATCTTCAAACAGTCTCGGCACTGCTCCGCCTGCAGGCGCGTCGATTAGAAGATCCCGCCGGTCGGGCCGCTCTCGATGAGGCGGTGCGTCGAGTGGCT
This sequence comes from Actinomycetota bacterium, assembly GCA_009702245.1. Classification (GTDB taxonomy): domain Bacteria; phylum Actinomycetota; class Actinomycetes; order Nanopelagicales; family Nanopelagicaceae. The sequence goes on along the minus strand of WLIL01000010.1, from coordinate 1,628 downwards.
GCAATTGCCGTAGTACACGAAACGCTTTCAAATGGTGCAGAAACCGACGAGAAGGTGGATATCGACCTCATTATCGATCGCCTCATGGCCCTCGTTGTAGATGTATCTCCCACGAGCGAGCGTATCTCTGTCGTGCGAGCTGGCAATGCTGGATATTTGCCACCGCACCGCGCTACCCCGCTGGCCATGGTGCTTGCTGAACTCTTCCAAAATGCTTTGGAGCATGGGCTTGCATCAAGTGGAGAGACATTGACGGTGACCGTGACCAGAGAGGCCAATGCGCTGGAGATCAAGGTCTCTGACGATGGAGCGGGGTTGCCCTCAGATTTTGATCTTGCATCTTCGACACATTTGGGATTACAAATCGTGAAGACGCTTACTGAGAATGAATTACAGGGATCGATTTCGTTGAAGGAGAGATCTGGCCCTGGAACAGATGCGCTGCTGCGCATTCCTCTCTAAACACACATATCGCCGTACCTTAAAAAGGATGCTCTATGCAATCCACTCCAACCTAGATACCGTGCTTTAAGTTGACTGAGGTTCACTCAGTTGTACTCAAGGGAGAAGCACTTATGGCTACAGATTCAGAAATCACGCGAATAATAGGGCTATATACAAAAGGTGCCGGCGCAGGAGATGCCGCAAGTCTTGATGAAGCATTTCATGACAATGCCTACTGGTTTGGTGCTATCGGAGATACTAACTACGCGCTTTCGAAGGCAGAGTTCACGGGTATGGCGGTGGCGCAACCCGGAGATACCGGGAGTTTGGTATCACGTACCGTTTCGACCCATCAAGTAGGAGACTCGGCCACTGTTGTCGTGGAAGAAGAAAACTACTGGGGCGCACTCTCTTTTACAGATACGTTTCAATTGAATCGCATCTCAGGAGTATGGAAAATTGTATGCAAATCATTCGTCCATACTGGCGGTTCACTGCCAGGGTAATCTGAGCGCAAATTGTCCAACGTGGAAGATATGCTCCGTTGATCCCCTAAATTATTTAATTCGCGAGAGCATATCTTTCATTAAAGTGATTTGGGCAGTTTGCGAGGTCACAATATTCTCGCCCAAGGTCTTTACTTCTGGATTAGAGCTCTCCTTTATCATCAAAGTCATATGGATGGCGCCTTCATGGTGGGCGATCATGCCGTTGAGGAAGAGCGTGTCAAAAGTTTTACCGGTGGCGTTCTTCAGGGTAGTCAGTTCGGATTCGGAGAGCATGCCACCCATGCTGTCGCCCATGGAATGCCCCATGTCCTCTGAAGCATTCGACTTTTCAAGCCAACCCTTCATTTGAAGAATCTCAGGAGCTTGTGCGTCACGGATATCTTTGGCGAGAGTAAGTACTTCGGGATTGGTGCTCGTAAGTAGCGCGAAATCCGACATCTTAACTGCTTGCTCATGATGCGGAATCATCATTTGTGCAAACATGATGTCGTTACCTTGTAGCCCAGATGCTCTTGTGGAACTTGTAGCACCCATATTCATGTCACTATCGCCACTCATGCTGTGCGATTCTCCACCACCATGTTTACTGTGGGATTCTCCACTGCCATTGTGCCGCATACGCTGATCAACGAGTAGTGCGCCGATGAGCACCAACAAGATGGCAATGATGATGAG
>WLIL01000001.1 GCA_009702245.1 Actinomycetota bacterium | reverse complement strand
TCCCGACCCTATGGAGGACGTATGTCCAAGACCCACCTCATTGCCGAGGGGGCCGCTATTCAACTCACGGGCATGAACCTGGTCTTCGTCGTAATCGTTATGGCGGTTTCGCTCGCAGCCCTTGTTGTTGCCTACGGCTTGCGCTTACAAGTGCTCGCTGCAGATGAAGGCACCGAAAGCATGAAGAAGATCGCCCTTGCAATCCAAGAAGGCGCAGCGGCTTACCTCACCCGACAATTCAAGACGCTCTCTATCTTTGTTGTCCTTGTCTTCTTCCTTCTCTTCGCACTTCCAGGACATGCGGATATCCGCATTGGCCGCTCCATCTTCTTTATTTTGGGTGCGCTCTTCTCTGCATTCGTGGGTTACCAAGGTATGTGGCTTGCAGTACGTGCAAACGTACGTGTCGCTGCCGCCGCCAAGGATCACGGCGCACAACCAGCAATGAAGATTGCCTTCCGTACCGGTGGCGTCGTGGGCATGCTCACTGTCGGCCTCGGTCTTCTAGGGGCATCAACGATCGTGCTTATCTACAAGGGCGATGCTCCAGCCGTTCTCGAAGGTTTTGGTTTCGGCGCTGCGATGCTCGCGATGTTCATGCGCGTGGGTGGCGGTATCTTCACCAAGGCGGCTGACGTCGGTGCTGACCTCGTCGGTAAAGTCGAACAAGGCATTCCAGAAGATGATCCTCGTAACGCAGCAACGATTGCCGACAACGTCGGCGATAACGTCGGTGACTGTGCCGGTATGGCTGCAGATCTCTTCGAGTCATACGCAGTAACTCTTGTTGCTGCCGTCATCCTTGGTAAGGCCGCGTTTGGCACGATGGGCTTGGTATTCCCACTCATCGTTCCAGCAATCGGTGTTGTTACCGCAGTTATCGGTATCTTCATCACGCGCCTGCGCTCAACTGACAAGAGTGGAATGCAAGCAATCAACCGCTCATTCTTTATCTCAGCAATCATCAGCGCGGTACTCGTTGCCGTTGCCACCATTGCTTACTTACCAGATAGCTTCGCAGGATTTGCGCCAAGTCCACACGTTGAATCAGCGACTAATCCTCGGATGGTTGCCATCATCGCAGTGCTTATTGGTATTGCTCTTGCTGCTGCTATCCAAGTTCTCACGGGTTACTTCACCGAGACTGGTCGTCGTCCAGTAAACGACGTAGCTGCTTCATCACAAACTGGTGCAGCCACCGTAATTCTCGCTGGTATCTCAGTCGGTTTCGAGTCTGCTGTTTACTCAGCACTCCTCATCGCATCCGCCGTCTTTGGCGCATTCTTGCTAGGTAGCGGAAGCATAATCGTTTCGCTCTTTGCAGTTGCGCTCGCAGGTTGCGGTTTGCTCACCACGGTCGGCGTTATCGTCGCCATGGATACCTTCGGTCCGATCTCCGATAACGCGCAAGGCATTGCAGAAATGTCTGGCGACGTTCACGGAGAAGGCGCCAAGGTTCTTACTTCACTCGATGCAGTCGGTAACACCACGAAGGCAATCACTAAGGGCATCGCGATTGCAACTGCAGTACTTGCAGCCACCGCGCTCTTCGGATCCTTCACCGCTGCAATCAAGAACGCTGTTATTGATTCCGGAATCGACATCAAGTCGATTGCAGATCAATTGCAATTCAGCGGCGTCCTCGACGTTGCAGATCCACGAAACCTTGTGGGTCTCATCATCGGCGCCGCAGTGGTATTCCTCTTCTCCGGTCTTGCTGTCAACGCGGTCTCCCGCGCTGCCGGTGCGGTCGTGCGAGAGGTACGCAATCAGTTCAAAGAACACCCAGGCATCATGCTGGGTACCGAACTTCCGGAGTACGGCCGCGTTGTCGATATCTGCACGAAGGATTCACTTCGTGAGCTCGCAACGCCAGGTCTCCTCGCCGTTTTGGCTCCTATCTCAGTTGGCTTCGGCCTCGGCGTAGGCGCCCTCGGTGCATACCTTGCTGGTGCCATCGGCACCGGTACTTTGATGGCAGTCTTCCTCGCCAATTCCGGTGGCGCGTGGGACAACGCTAAGAAGATGGTGGAAGACGGTCACCATGGTGGCAAGGGTTCTGATGCTCATGCTGCAACGATCATTGGTGACACGGTCGGCGATCCTTTCAAGGACACCGCTGGTCCTGCTATCAACCCGTTGATCAAGGTAATGAACTTGGTGGCGCTCCTAGTGACGCCAGCAATCGTCTCCTTCAGCATCGGTGATAATGCAAATAGTGGTCTGCGAATCACTATTTCACTCGTTGCACTCGCAGTCATCGTGGCCGCGCTGGTAAACACCAAGCGTAAATCCACGCAGATCGGCTAGTTCAAAAACGTACATGGAGAGCGGGGAGTCGGTTAACGACTCCCCGCTCTCTCTTTTTCTCCCTGGATTTACCTCGCGCTACGCGATGGACGGCCTCAAAGTCGAAGAGCCCCTTCCTGGAAAGTTTCTCCTTTCAGATGAAGGAACGCCCCAAGAGCGTGGGAATGATTACGTACTTGGCATGAGCAACGCTTCGTTGACGCTCGCCTCTCTCACACCGCGAACGCACTTCAAGAGTGCACTCGATCTAGGCACCGGCTCTGGAATTCAATCACTCTTTCTCTCTGAGCATGTAGACGAAATTGTTGGCACAGACACAAACATCCGCGCCTTGGAATTGGCGCACAGAAGTGCACAAATTTCCGGAATTAGCATCGATTTACGTCAGGGCTCCCTCTACCAGCCCGTTATCGGCGAAACATTCGATCTCATTGTGTGCAATCCGCCATTTGTGATTGCCCCATCTGCGCTTTTTGAATATCGCGATGCAGGAATGGAGGGCGATTCAGTAAGCCGAGAAATCGTGAGTAACGCCGCGGATTTCTTAAATGATGATGGTTGGCTTATCTGTCTTGCTAATTGGTTAATCAAAGATGATTGGCGCGATCGACTCATTGATTGGATAGCACCTACGGGTTGCGATGCGTGGGTCGTTCAGCGCGAACGTCTCTCCGCCGAAGATTATGTAGAACTTTGGCTCGACGATGGTGGAGTGACTGATCGCGCAGAAATCAAGAAACGCTGGTTGGAATATCTTGCGCCCTACGACGGCGTGGGTTTTGGGTGGATCGCGCTACACAAACGCGATTCATTCTTCCCGCATCGCTACCTCGAAGAGATCCCGCAGCAGCTTGATCTTTTAGAAAATCCACTTTCCCCCGCCCTACTTGAATATTTCGCTGGTGCAAATCTGGCTCATGATTTGGAAGACGATGAGATCCTTGAGCGCTCCTGGACCGCACACCCTGACGTCATCGCTTCAGGGCACACTTTGGTGCAAACGAGTGGCTTGCGCCGGGCCGTAGCCCTTGATCCAGAGGTAGTCTCGATTTACTCGGAGAGTGACTTTGTGAGGGCGGTGAGTGCGGCTTATGAGGGTGGAATGGACCTCATCCGCGAACTCATTCGTTTTGGACTCTTGCTCCCAGCCTAGAAAAAGCCATTGACCTGCACTTATGGGACCCCAGTTTGACAGGCACCCGCCCCCTACCGCCACACTCTATATATAGGAGCGTCCAGAAGCTGGGGTCGTAAGGCCTGCGCTGAGGAGCTCTTCGTTATGTTCCACCCCTTCCCTAAGGAGTCCTAAATGACCCGCCTGGTCATCGTTGAATCACCCGCGAAAGCCAAGAAGATTGGTCAATTCCTGGGCGATGGATATGTGGTGGAAGCCAGCGTGGGTCACATTCGCGATCTGCCACAACGCGCTGCTGATATTCCAGCCGCATACAAGGGCATCGCGTGGGCCAAAGAAGGCGTCAACGTAGATAACGGTTTCGAACCTCTCTATGTGGTTGATGGAGATAAGAAGAAAAAAGTTAGTGAGCTCAAGGCGCTGCTCAAAGATGCGACCGAACTTCTCCTGGCAACAGATGAGGACCGCGAAGGCGAAGCTATTGCGTGGCACTTACTTGAAGTATTGCAACCAAAAGTTCCAGTACGTCGAATGGTCTTCCATGAAATTACTAAGGAAGCAATTCTAGAAGCTGCTGCCAATACTCGTGAACTAGATCAACGACTCGTTGATGCACAAGAAACTCGTCGTATCCTTGACCGTCTCTACGGATATCGCCTCTCTCCTGTGCTCTGGAAGAAAGTCATGCCACGTCTCTCTGCGGGACGCGTACAATCCGTTGCTACCCGCCTAGTAGTGGAGCGCGAACGCGAACGCATTAAATTTGTTGCCTCTGGTTGGTGGGATATTAATGCTCAATGCGCTGGTGGTTTCACAGCGCGCATGCTTTCAGTAGATGGCAAGCGACTCACGGGTGGAAAAGATTTCGGTGATGATGGCAAGCTCTCTGCTAAAGCAGCGAGTGAGACACTTCTTCTCGATGAGCAGAGCGCAGCTACGCTCGTGCAAGTTCTTGAGGGAAGTTCTCTCAAAGTACGTAGCGTTGAGGAATCTGCGCGCGTTGAGCGTCCCAAGGCGCCGTTTACCACTTCTACTTTGCAACAAGATGCTGGCCGTCGACTTGGTTGGGGCGCTCAGATCACGATGCGCGTTGCTCAACGACTTTATGAAAACGGTTACATCACGTATATGCGTACCGATTCACCCACACTTTCCACCACAGCGATCAATGCCGCACGTGCATCAGCAGCTGCGCTCTACGGCGCTGACCATGTAGCTGAAGGTCCACGTCAATACACCGGCAAAGCCAAGAACGCACAAGAAGCTCACGAAGCAGTTCGCCCAGCCGGAGACGCCTTCCGTACCCCTGGTGAAGTGGCTAACGAACTCTCACGTGACGAACTCTCGCTCTATGACTTGATCTGGAAGCGCACTGTCGCCTCACAGATGGCTGATGCTCGCAAGCTTCAAGTGCGCGTAGATATGGACGCTGATGCATCCGATGGTCGCAAAGTTGATTTCCGGGCCACTGGTACCGTTGTTACTTTCCCTGGCTTCCTCGCCGCTTACGAAGAGGCGAAAGACGACAGCGATGATGACGATGCGCGTCGCTTGCCGCCGCTCTCTCAAGGCGACACCGTTGCCGTTGAAAAATTTGGCGCCGAGGGTCACACCACACAGCCACCATCGCGCTACACCGAACCAACTTTGGTTGCCCGTATGGAAGAACTCGGCATTGGACGACCATCAACATTCGCCACGATTTTGCAAACTATTCAAGACCGCGGATATGTATCAAAGCGTGGGCGTTCCTTAGTTCCCACCTTCCTCGCCTTTGCAGTGGTGGGATTGCTCGAACAACACTTCGCTAAGTTGGTTGATTACGATTTCACCGCATCAATGGAGGAAGATCTCGATCGAATTGCCGAAGGAACCGAAGATCGCGTTCGTTGGCTTACCGGTTTCTATTTTGGTCTCGATGGCGTCCCCGGCCTTGATGCGCTGACTGCAGATCTTGGTGCGATCGATGCTCGCGAAGTAAATACTTTCGAAGTAGGTGAAGGTATCTCGCTTCGCGTTGGTCGTTTTGGAAATTACTTAGAAATCGGTGAAGGAGAGACCCGCCGCACTACAAATATTCCTCTCGATATGGCACCTGATGAATTAACACTCGCAATGGCGCAAGAACTTTTCAATCGCCCAAGTGGCGAGCGCATTCTTGGCAACGATCCCACCACAGGTCGCGTGATTCTTGCTAAGGATGGTCGCTACGGTCCATACGTCACCGAAGTTCTTCCTGATGATGTGCCTACGAAAGGTGCTAAGGCAGTGAAGGCAAAGACTGCATCGCTCTTTAAAGATATGAGCCTCGACACCATCAGCATCGATGATGCACTCAAACTCTTCACACTTCCGCGCGTAGTGGGTATCGATCCAACAACTCAAGTAGAGATCACCGCGCAAAACGGTCCCTTTGGTCCTTACCTTCGTCGTGGCACAGATTCGCGCACCATAGATTCAGAGGCACTGCTCTTCACGCTGACACTTGATGAGGCGGTGGCAATTTATGCGCTGCCCAAGTTCCGTGGGCGAGGCGTCGCTAAGCCACCTCTCAAGGAGCTCGGTCAAGACCCTGCCTCGACTCGCGCAGTCGTGGTTAAGGATGGACGCTTCGGTGCCTATGTCACCGACGGCGAGACAAATGCCACTCTTCGTCGTAACGACCCCATCGAAACCCTTACCCTCGATCGCGCCCTAGAACTACTGGCGGAGAAGCGGGCCAAGGAATTGGAGGAGGGTCCACGCGTAAAGAAGCGCTCTCCTCAGCGTGGCGCCAGCAAGGCCCCCAAGAAGGCCGCAGCCAAGAAGGCAGCCACTAAGAAGGCCCCTGGAAAGACAGCAGCGAAGAAGGCAGTAGCCAAGAAAGCGCCTTCCAAGAAGCCGGTAGCCGTCTAGCCTCGGCTAGGCCTACCAGGTCGGGCTAGGCTTTCGACGTGTCCGAGGTCCTTCCTAATCCCAGCCCGCCTGCCCAAGGCGATCTTCGAGGCGTGCTGGTGATCCCCGCTTTTGCTCGGCTCTGGCGTGCGATGGCCTTCGGGAGCCTTGGTGACTGGCTCGGACTGCTCGCTTGCACTGCCCTTGCTAAGCAACTTGCCGGTGATGATTATGCAAAAGCAAACGTGGCCATTGCCGGAGTTTTTATCGTGCGCCTCTTACCTGCGGTAGTCATTGGCCCATTTGCCGGGGTGATTGTTGATCGCTTTGATCGTCGTCGACTCATGTACACCTGCGACATTTTGCGTGCAGGTTTATTCATATCGATTCCATTGATTAGGGAATTTTGGTGGCTCTACACAGCAACCGTGCTTATCGAAGCCATCACACTTTTTTGGAGTCCCGCTAAAGAGGCAACCGTTCCCAATATCGTGCCACGCGATCGACTGGAAGCGGCAAATCAAGTAAGTATGTTGGCTGCATATGGAACCGCACCTATCGCTGCCGCACTCTTCTCCTTGCTGGCCCTTTTCCATTCTGCACTCTCTATTAAGGTCGGTTCCTTCTCTACAAACCCGGTGGATCTTGCTCTCTATCTAGATGGTTTTAGTTTTGCCTTCAGTGCTTACACGATCTATCGACTCAAGGAAATTCCTAAGAGCAAGGGTGGTCCTGAAGGCGAAAACATCAACATGATGCGGTCGCTCATCGAGGGCTGGAAGTTTGTCGGTTCAACTCCGCTGATTCGCGCACTCATTGTGGGCATGCTCGGCGCTTTTGCTGCAGGTGGTGCAGTTGTTGGATTGGCACGAACCTTCGTGGGAGATCTTGGCGGCGGAGATGCGGCATACGGAATGCTCTTTGCCGGCGTCTTCCTAGGTTTGGCTGCTGGAATGGGCTGGGGACCGCGCTTGCTCTCCGGATTCTCGCGCCGCCGCCTTTTCGGTCTGGCGCTCACGCTTTCAGGTGTGGGACTGGTTTTCCTCGCCGCCATTCCTAATATCGTGATTGCTTTTATCACGACGATCTTTTTGGGTTTCTGCGCTGGCACTGCATGGGTCAGTGGCTTCACTATGCTCGGCTTGGAAGTGCGTGATGAAGTTCGAGGGCGAACATTCGCTTTCGTGCAGACTCTCATTCGGATCACATTGGTTTTGGTACTTGCCGTTGCTCCAGTGATTGCAGCTGCGATTGGTAAGCACACTCTCAAGTTCAACAACACCCAATTGATTTATAATGGTGCTGAAATCACGCTCTTATTAGGTGGAATTTTGGCCGCGATCGTAGGAATCATTTCTTACAAGCAAATGGATGACCGAAAAGGTGTTCCGCTTTGGGGCGACATCATGGATGCCTTGCGCGGGGATATTGGTGTGGTCAATCTGCATGCCAAGAAGGGCATATTTATTGCCTTTGAAGGTGGCGAAGGTTCTGGAAAATCTACCCAAGCAAAAGAATTAAAAACCTGGCTAGAAAGCCAAGGACGCGTGGTAACTCTGAGCCGGGAACCAGGCGGTACCGAAGTAGGTAAGAAAATTCGTCAGGTGTTACTCGATCCGGCCACCGGTGAGGTCGCCCCGCGGGCGGAAGCGCTGCTCTACGCGGCAGACCGTGCTGAGCACGTGGAGACTGTGATTCGCCCAGCTCTCGATCGCAATGAAGTGGTCATCTCGGATCGTTACATCGATTCATCTATTGCGTATCAAGGTGGTGGGCGCATTCTGCCCAGTGAAGATGTACTTCGCCTTTCGCGTTGGGCGACAAGTGGATTGGTTCCCGATATCACCGTCGTACTCGATATTGATCCTCGCATCGGACTTTCGCGTTGTGTTGATAAAGACAGGCTCGAGAGCGAACCTATGGAATTTCATGAACGTGTGCGGCGTACCTTCTTAGAATTGGCTCGTGTGGAGCCAGAGCGATACTTGGTAATAGAAGCAAACCAATCGCATACCGAAGTGAAACGTATTATTCGAGATCGATTCGCCGCTCTGCTGGCAGCACCTGAGAATCGGGCCGCGAAATAATGGCAGCACCAGTTTTTGCTGATCTTGTAGGTCAACAAGAAGCGATCGCCATCATCGAACGTGCAGTCCGCGGGGCTCGTGGGATAGACGAAGAGGCGCGCGAATCTGGTGCCATGACACATGCCTGGCTCTTTACTGGTCCGCCAGGTTCTGGTCGCTCGAACGCGGCACGCGCATTTGCCGCCGCGCTGCTCTGTTCAGAACGCGGTTGCGGTGAGTGCGCTACCTGCCGAGAGGTCTACGCCGGCACACACGCAGATGTAGAGCTCATGGAAAGTGAAGGCCTCTCAATCAAGGCTGATCAAATTCGTGAATTAATTGTGCGCGCGGCATGGGCACCAGCTACCGGAAGTTTTCGCGTTGTCATCATTGAAGATGCGGACAAACTCACTGAGACAGCCGCAAACGCGCTCTTGAAAGCGATTGAAGAGCCGGGCAGCTTTACGACGTGGTTCCTCTGCGCGCCGAGCCCATCAGATGTGTTGCCCACGATCCGTTCGCGCTGCCGTTCTATTCTTTTACGCACTCCTTCACATCAAGATGTAGCGACAGTGCTTATTGAGCGCGATGGCGTAGATCCCACGATGGCCGCGCACGTTGCTCGCGCTAGTCAGGGGCATGTAGGTCGCGCGAAATGGTTGGCTTTCGATGAAGATGCTCGTAAGTTTCGCCACGATTTACTTGCAATTCCGGCGCGCATTCGCACTGTAGGGGAGGCGCTCTCCACTGCGGCTGAATTACATCGCGCGGCGACTGAAGAGTCGGTGCGCGAGAACGCCGATCGCGATGAGCGTGAGATGTCTGAGCTTTCAACTGCTTGGGGCCATGGCGCTACCGGCAAAGGAATGCCATCCGGGGCTGCCAAGGCAATTAAAGAATTAGAGAAGACGCAGAAGTCGCGAACTACTGCTCGCAACCGCGCCTTCCTAGATATAGCCCTTCTAGATTTAGCTACTTTCTATAGAGATGTGCTTCTTGTACAGGCAGGTGCTGAGGCACCATTGATCAACGAGGATTTACGCGCGACCGTCACCGATGTGGCTTCGCAAATTCCCGGCGAGGGTGCGTTGCACCGAGTGGAGGCAATTATGGGTGCGCGCAAGGCCCTTGCCTTCAACGTGGCCCCGCTACTCGCACTTGAGTCGATGATGTTGGCGCTGCGTCTACCCGCTAGGGGTGGCGAGTGAAACCACAACGCATTCTTCCTATCGCCTTCTTCATGATTCTGGTGGCGCTTTTCTCCGCCTACTTCTTGACGCGGGCCACGACCAATCCAGCAAAGTCGCCCACCGGAGAAGCGAAGCCGTTTCTCAATCTTCAGGGGTACATGACCCAAACACTCTCTTGGGAGAAGTGTGAAACTGGATTTGAGTGCACCACCGTGAGAGTTCCGCTTGATTATGCCAATCCTGGCGCAAAGGCGATCACGCTCTCAGTGGTGCGCCATCTCGCACAAGATAAGGCGAATCGACTGGGGTCACTCTTGGTAAATCCTGGAGGGCCGGGCGGCTCTGGTGTGGAATATGCCAGGAGCGCGGCATACATCGTGACTTCAGAAGTCTTGAAGCGCTACGACATTGTTGGTTTTGATCCTCGAGGCGTGGGAGCGTCAACTCCGCTCTGGTGTTTCACTGGACCTGAGACGGACAAATTCGTTTCAGTCGATGGATCCCCCTCTACCGCTGCGCAGGAACGGGCATTCATTGATCAAGCAAAATTGCTCGCACGGCGATGCTTGGAGCGCTCTGGCACCTTGCTTCCGTTTATTGGTACCACTGATGCGGCCAGAGATCTTGATGTACTGCGTGCAGTTTTGGGGGATAAGAAACTCAACATGCTAGGGAAGTCATACGGAACGCTGCTGGGCGCAAGTTACGCGCACCTCTTTCCGCAGAATGTGGGTCGATTAGTTCTTGACGGTGCGGTTGATCCCACTGTCTCGCTACAAGAGATGAATATAGAACAAGCGAAAGCATTCGAAGCCGCACTTAATACATACCTCGACAAGTACGCCGCAGATTGCGCATCAACTGGTGAGTGCCCTTTTGGAGTTACTCGCGAAGAGGCACACTCCACAATCGATGAATTGATTGCCACCTCGGATTCCACGCCGCTTCCCAGTAAATCAAAGCGCCCAGTTACACAATCAGAAGTCATCCTTGGAATTCTTAGTTCGCTCTACGACAGCGATGGCGGATGGGCTTCACTCACCTACGCACTTACCACTGCCGTACAAGGTGACGGAACAGATCTACTTGATCTTGCTGATTACTACGTCGATCGTGGACCAGACGGTAAGTACCTCATCAACTCCAACGAGATTGGTTACGCAGTCAATTGCATGGACAAGAATCAACGCGTCACGATTGAATCCGTGCGCGCAGAAGCGGTCACCCTTGCGAAGGCATCACCTACTTTTGGCGGGTACTTAGCCTGGAGTTCCTTCCCTTGCAATTATTGGCCAGTTCCTTCCAAGCCCATCCCCACCCCACTGACTGCGGTCGGCTCGAGCCCCATCCTGGTCGTGGGGACCACCCGAGACCCGGCCACCCCGATCCAGTGGTCCAGAGGGCTGGCTACCCAGCTCAAAACCGGGCACCTGCTGGTCTTCGACGGGGATGGCCACACCGCCTACACCCGGGGCAGTACCTGCATAGATGCCGCTGTCGACGCCTATTTCCTCTCCGGAACCCTCCCCAAAGCCGGCCTCGTCTGCTCCTAGGGCACATGTGGTAATTAGCACCCCTTCCGATAGGGCAGGATTTGGGTGTGCGTTTAGACCATGTCTCTTATGTAGCTGACCACGACCACCTGGTCGATGTCGTTCAGCGAATCGGTTCCAGCCTGGGTGCTGCCTTTCAAGACGGAGGAATTCATCCTCGTTTCGGAACGCGCAACTTCATCCTTCCGCTTCACGGCGGTACTTATCTCGAAGTGGTCTGCCCACTCGATCACCCGGCTGCAGATAGTGCAGCATTTGGCCAAGCAGTATCGCAGCGCGCTCGCGAAGGTGGTGGATGGCTTACATGGGTCGTTGCCGTTGACGATATTTCTACAGTGCAGGAACGTGTGGGTCGCGAGCCAGTAACTGGTCACCGTCGTCGTCCCGATGGTTTTGATTTGGAGTGGAAGCAACTCGGTGTGAAGTCCACGATGGAAGATCCACAACTTCCCTTCTTCGTTCAATGGATTACCGATGCCGCGCACCATCCTTCAAGTGGCGCCAATGGCCACCCAATTATTGAGAAGTTGGAAATCGCTGGCGATCCTGCGGTTATCTCTGCATGGCTCGGCGAACCAGATGATCACCCACTCGATGACATTGAAGTAATTTGGATTGATCCCGCAGACAACGATGGTGAATCCGGTTTGGTTGCAGTACATCTGCGCACCGAACGCGGCACTATTCGTCTCGATTAATCTCAAGTAAACTTTGACCCGGAGAGGCAAGCCTCTCTATGCCGCCTTAGCTCAGGGGTAGAGCAACGCACTCGTAATGCGTAGGTCCGGGGTTCAAATCCCCGAGGCGGCCCCATGACTAGGTTCCCACTGTTGGCTATGCTTCAGAAATGACTAAACAACGGTCGCGAGGCGCTCTCTCCGCTCTCATAGCCCTGTTAATGGTTTTTCTCTTACCTTCGGTGGCATCTTCCAATGTGGTTACGCCTAAGGATTTAATTAATCAGCAAATTTACGGAGCGATTATTCAGGAAAGCCAAGCCTTTCAAACAATTTCGTCTGTCTCTGCGATGTATAACGCGAAGAATGGTGGGCAATTTTCACAACGGTCTTGTACTACATTTAGCGCAACTGATGCGCATTGCTTGGACGCAGATACGCTCATTGCTAATCTTGTAATCCCGGTATGTCGAACCGCTACGGATACTTTCTGTATACAGAGCTTAGATTTCCTTAAGAGTGATGGAACAAAGGAAACTGCCTCGCTGGTGATGGAAGCGACCACACAGCAAATACCGGCGAATCCAACTCTGAAGACTGGTGCTGGTGGTGGTGTGAGCGTCTGGAACGCTCCAAAATCTCCACACACTGGTGGTAATGGAACTTATATGGTGACTGCAGCAGTCGCTTATAGTCTCAATAAAGCTACTTCTTTTTTTTCCAGGAATTCTTTCAACGTAGTGGTATCTCCTATGGACATGAGCCAAGACGCCGGTGCGCGCCAAGCTAGACCTTGTGAGAAGGCAGAACCAAGTCTTGGCGGGAACACAAATGTTTCCTTTGGATGGGCTTGTGCCGATAATCAACCAAACTCAGTAACTTATGCAAAGTGCTCGCAAATGTTGGATGGACTTTGCTTTATGCACCAAGACTTCTTGGCCGGAACAAAAGTCTCTCTCACTCTTCGCGTAGATAATCAATTGACTGGATGGTTATTTGGAAGAATGTCGGAGACGCAGGTTTCAGTTGTTCCTATTGATGCCGAGAATAATTTGCTTACTGTCGCAGGTACTGCGCAATCGGTCCCTACATTAGTTGGGTATGTGAAGAAGAACGAGCTTGATAAATATCCTGACATTAACGCTAAATTCCAGGCGCAATGCACCATGCCTGGTTTCTACACAACGTGCGCAAAGATGCTTGAAAGTAATTTCTTCGATGGATCGCTGGGTAGCGGCAGAGACAGGTTTGAGGATTTCAAACTCTTCGAGTCTCAGATGCAGGCCTATAGTGGCAACGACCCAGATTTTAGGCAAGACACTAATTGGAGTTTTGGCTCGACAAATTACAACGGTATAACGAGCGGTAGCGGAAGTTGTTTCGCGGACAAAACTAAACTGTTGGGTCTCGTAACCACAAATGCTCCCGTCTATGATTCAGGACCACCGAAAATCACGGATGGTACGTTGACGTACAAAGTCGCGGGCGCTCACCTTAAAGCAGATGGCAAGCTCTTTAAAGGAACGTACGATCTTGCTATTCGCTCAGAAGTTGCGCGTTGCATTTATGGATTCTCGACCGCGCCGATTCAAGCGACCATCAGCGTCACGTCCACCGATGGTTCAACCTCAGAAGTTGCCACCGAGACGGTCAGCGAACGTGACGGGTGGATGCGTTTAAGCGCCGCCAATTTCACTTTCTCGTCCCCGACAATCAGAATCAAGTTGAGCCAGAGTGCCCCTATTCCGGTGGCGACACCTTCAAAGGCTTCTAGTGCTCCCACTCCAGCGGCATCTGTGCCCGCTGCGGCTACACCTACTGCCGTCAAGGTGGCGCCAGCGAAGGCCACGGCATCAACAATTACGTGTGTAAAGGGCAAATCGACCAAGAAGGTCACTTCTATTAACCCGAAGTGTCCGGTGGGCTTCAAAAAGAAATAGCCTCTTCCCTTAAAAAAGTAGGAAGCTTGTAGAAAGCAACTTTGGTGCATTGAACTGGAATGAGGGGTTAACCCCCGGATTCATGAATAGCTGGCTACGTCTGAGGAAAAAACTAAAGAGCCACATTGAAATAGTTCCGTGGACAGAGGCCACAAGTTACTCTGACCTCTGTCTAAAAATATTTTTCTGATTCAAGGGGGCAGGTTATGAGCTATCGAATTCTCTCGATTGATGGTGGTGGCGTCCGGGGTCTTATCCCAGGAGTTGTGCTCTGTGAAATAGAGAAGCGAATGGGAAAGCCGCTCTCTGACTGCTTCGATCTCATCGCTGGTACCTCGGCTGGAGGGCAAATTGCCCTTGCAATGTCGCGTGCGGCGAAAGACGGATCTGCATTCTGGAGCGCTGACGGAATCGATGAGCTTTATGCGCGTTCTTTCGCCACGATTTTTCCTTTTAAGAAGACCGGCAAATTAGATTTATTGCGCGGAGTCACACACGAGAAGTACAGCGCTGATGGCTTCGAGAGCGTTCTTGCGGAACTTTTTGGTGATTCACTCATGAGCGAATCTCGTGTTGAGGTACTCATTCCCGCTTACGAAGTGGAGAAGGGAGTTCCACATTTCTTTACTCGTTCAGCGGCCCTAGAAGACCCGCATGAGAATCACAGCATGCGTTTCGTCGCACGTTCTACCAGCTCAGCCCCTACCTTTTTTGAACCAAACCAACATCATGCGGGCGAGAGGGCATACATTGACGGCGCTGTCTTCGCAAATAATCCCGCCATGTGTGCGTTTGCTCATGCACAGTCGTTGGGATTCGATGAAGATGATATGACGGTTGTTTCCTTAGGTACTGGATCGATTTCTAAAGACTTGACCTATGACGACACCAAAGATTGGGGCCTAGTTAAGTGGGCTCGTCCGCTATTTGACATCACTTCTCAGGCGAGCAATCTAAGCATCGACTGGCAGTTGTCCCATATCTTAAGAAAAGCCCACTATTTCCGTATTACGCCGGTCTTCAAGGATGGTCGAAGCGCCATTGATGATGCTCGGCCAGAAAATATGGCGGCGGTTCGTGAAATTGGCCTCAAAATGATTGAGGAAAATTCGGCGGTCATAGATCAGCTGTGTGAACGTATTTCCTAACTAGAGTGTTTCGATCAAACCTAGCAATCAATCCTTTACACAATCAATTGGAGGAGTAAGTCGTGAGTTCGAAAATGCGATTGGCGAGTGTTGTACTTTTTGCTGGAATTATTGGTTCGATTTACTTCTTGCTTGACGTACTGCCGGAGCAAGAAGTCGTCACTGTCCGAAACACTACCCTTGGATTCATGATTGCTGCGCTGGTAGCGATATTTGGAAACATATTCATTATTCGATATCACGCCACTGAACCGGCTCATCCTAAATTTGACATGATGACTGATCGCTTGATTTCTATCAGAGTTCATGCGATTAGTGGATCGCTAGAGGTCGTCCTGGGGATAGTGGCATGGTCGACACAAAACACCACGCTTGCCATCGTGGTTGGCTGCCTTGCGATTTTTGGCCATGTCCCATCGTCGTTGTATCAAGCTCCGGGTGCTTTTGGATCGAAGGGTTTAACCTATCCTGCTTACCTGGGAGTTATCGCTATACATCTGTATTGCGCCGTGCGGCTTGTGATGGAAGATGGAAATATCCTGTGGCTTGAGCGGACGTGGATGGCGCTTCAGGCGTATGCGTTTATGCGCATCTACGGTTACTTCTTCTTTAGATTAGGAGCATTCAAGGAAGGCGGCTACTCAGTTCATATGCTCCTGTCGGGAGCTACTATTTTGCCGTTCATCTTGGGCCCTGTGGGTCCTTTGCTGATGATGCTGATCCTTGTTGCTTGGGTCGTCCTCATCAAGACAATTGTCAGACCCACTAGTGCTCAATGGGCGGATGCTTTTGATGAGAAGGAGAGAGGCGCAGTCATTGATTACAATATGCGAACCCTCTGGACTCAGAAGAATCTTGGTTCTGCCGCTGAAGGCACGTCGAAGGAGAACGCTCGCGCTGTCTTTGACTATCTTGATGTAGATAAGTCAGGGTCATTAAAGATTAGTGAGATCGAGAGTTTGCTGAATGAGTGGGGAGCAAATACCAGTATCAAAGAATCCTTTATGAACAATTTTGGGAAATCAAATGGGATCGATTTCCACACCTTCACCTCAACTATTTGGTTATCAGGTCGAATGCAGGAAGTTCTTTCCAAGGATGCAGTCTCCAATCTGACTACCCCAGAAGAAAAGTCCAAATTCGTTTTCAATCAACTAGATCTAGATGAATCTGGTTTTATTGAAATGGTGGAAATCGAAATGTTGCTCCTAGAGTGGGGGTTGGATGCCCGAGAGGCACAGCGCTATATCTCTAAATTTGGTGGAGCTGATAAGCGTCTAGATTACGCTGAGTTCCACACCAAGCTCAGCCCTATTTGGAAGTTTGCTAGCAAGCCGAAGAGCTTCTTGTAAGTTACTTTGCTCTTGGTGCTTTGAGAGCAGGTTTGGCCAAGCGAGAAGTCAAATAAATGATGGGTCTTGAAGCAGCAAAGAACCAAAACCGCAGGAAACTGAGTTCAATCAACGGAGGAAGAAATCATGAGTTCAAAAATGCGAGCTGCCAGCATAATCCTGTTTGTTGGGGTGATGGGATCTATCTTTTTCTTGCTTGATGTACTTCCAGATAACGAGGTGGTAACAACAAGGAATACGAGTCTCGGTTTTCTTCTTGCTGGGGTAATCGCAATTTTTGGAAACGTGTTTATTATCCGATTCCACGCGACTGAACCGCATCATCCCAAATTTGTTCTCATGAAAAATCGGATAACTTCTATTCGCATCCATGCGCTCAGCGGATCTTTAGAGGTTGTTTTGGGTGTCGTCGCTTGGGTGACCCAAAACACCACACTTGCGATCGTGGTTGGCTGTCTTGCAATTTTTGGCCATGTTCCATCGTCGTTGTATCAGGCACCAGGTGCTTTTGGCTCAAAGGGATTGACCTATCCTGCCTACCTGGGAGTGATCGCAACACACTTCTATTGCGCAGTCAGGCTTGTGATGGAAGATGGCAACATTGTCTGGCTTGAACGTACTTGGATGGCACTTCAGGCGTATGCCTTTATGCGCATCTATGGATATTTCCTATATAAAGTAGGAGCGTTTAGTCAGGGTGGCTACACAGTTCGCATGCTTCTTGCCGGAGCTACCGTCCTGCCGTTCATCCTTGGCCCTGAAAGCCCACTACTGATGATGCTGATTCTTCTTGCATGGACAGTCTTGATGAAGACGATCGTCAAGCCAACAGCTGCCCAATGGTCGGATATGTTTGACGAGAAAGAACGCGGATCCATTATCGATAGTAATTTGAGAGCTCTCTGGACTCAGAAGAACATGGGATCGTCGTTGGATAGTCCGTCAAAAGAGAACGCTCGCGCTGTCTTTGATTATCTCGATGTAGATAAGTCAGGTTCCTTAAAGATTAGCGAAATGGAGAATTTGCTCAACGAGTGGGGAGCCAACTCTGACGTGAAGGAGTCCTTCATGAGTAATTTCGGTAAATCAAACGGCATTGATTTCGGCACCTTTACCTCAACCATCTGGTTGTCAGGCCGGGCTCAGGAAGTGCTCTCAAAAGAAGCTTCATCTCATATGCAGACCCCAGCAGAGAAGTCCAAATTCGTTTTCAATCAACTAGATATTGATGAATCGGGCTTCATTGAAATGGTGGAGATTGAAATGTTGCTCTTAGAGTGGGGATTGGATTCCCGTGAGGCACATCGCTATATCTCTAAATTTGGTGGAGCCGATAAGCGCCTCGATTACTCCGAGTTTCATTCAAAACTCAGCCCTATCTGGGAGTTTGCAAGCAAGCCTAAGAGCTTCTTGTAAGCTACCTCGCTCTTGAAACTTTGAGAGCACATGTGTTTTAGCTAGAAGTTAAGTAAGTGAAGATCAGCCCTGAATAATTTGGGACTGGTCTTCATTTACTTTTCGTAGACAAAGCGAATTTTTGGAGCCTCTTCATGGCGAATTTTTTCCAACAGCGCCGTGATAAGACCCATGAAATACTCTGTAACTTCATCAAGAACTTCTTTAGTTACCTCTTTGCCCTGCCATCTGGAGAGGTCTGCAGGTGGACCGGCATGAACGATGCTCGTAGGCCTTGGGAAGAACTTAAATTTCTTGCTATACGGCGGGAGGAGCTGCTGGGCGCCCCATTGGGCGCAAGGAATCACTGGAACATTTGTTTCCAGGGCTAATCTTGCGGCTCCGTGCTTGCCTTTCATGGGCCAAAGATGAGGTTCTCGGGTAATCGTTCCTTCGGGGTAGATACTCACAAGATCCCCACGTAAAAGCGCGGTCTTTGCCTCGCCTAGAACTTCCGACATACTCTGAGAATCACGAGGCACCCGAAATTGTCCGGTCTTTACGAGGATCTTACCCAGCATGGGTACTTTGAAGAGTGATGACTTGATAAAGACTCTTGGTGCGCGCCCGCTCATGTAAACAAAGTGTTCAAAAAGCAAGGGATCTACCATCGAAATATGATTTGCGACAATAATCACTGAGCCAGTCCTTGGAATATTGGAACGACCACGCCACTCACGCTTACAAATTAAAAAGGCAACGGGGCGTGCCAGGGACGAGGCGAACCAGAACCAGAAACCAACTTTTCGTGGCAAAGTCATGCCAAAATCCTAACATCAGGAGTGCTAAAACACGTTTTGAGATCTAGATAGTCAGGAGTGAGAGCTACACGGTTGCGGGACCGACAACAATGAGTCCGTCACCAGCCGCTGGCGTAAATCGAATGGATTTAGAGGGATTAAGGCGAACGCCCGCTTGGGCGTCCTCCCGATGGTCCAGATCTATTCGGTAGCCAATCGCTGACTCTCCAAAGGAGTGTGCGTGCGCGACTAATTCCTGGAAGGAAATGCCCTGGCCCATAGGGACATACCGCTCTATCGGATAAATATTTATCGTTGCACCTTGGATATCAAAGAGATCATCAAATATCGGTTTGAGATCGGCATTCTCTGATAACTGCGCGATGAGGAGCGCCGCCAAATTATCGCTCATCACAAGATCATCAGCTGAAGCCACTTTTGCGAGCGGAAGATTCTTGGAGTCCAGTAATTCGGCAATCAATCGAGTTGGCTCTACTCCGTTATTTTCTACAGAGAATAGGCGATTCATCACGAGGATGGTGGCAAGCGTCCGTGAGTCTGCGTCGTGGGCTGAAACTCCCTCTCGGTAAGCCAAAATCATCACTTCGTCGTACCTTGTCCCACTCACCGAATCGGCAAGCTGCCCAACAGTTGTAGGTGCTTCGGTATAGGTGACTGCTAGCCCGGGGAAAGGGTCACCAGTGAGTCCAGAGATGTCTGCAATTCTTGAGTCCGCAATTACTTGCAACGTAGAGTTGGGAGGAAGGAATGGCAACATTTCACTAATCACGTTGTGACCCATTTGTGACCAGCCAAGGACCAAAATACGTTCTGGCTCGCGATATGTATGTGCTTCCAATTCGCGCGATTGATTTTTGATTGAGTCTAATTCTGGTGCAAGTCCGGCAAAGATGATGCGATCATCATCTTTTGCGATTGCAATTACGTGATCACCCTCGCCAATTACTGTGTCTCCTGGAGGATTTACAAAAATTATGCCCTCGCTATTTCGCAGCCCGATAATGGCCGCCTCTTCAAATGCTGTAAGAGAATCTCCGTAGGTATGACCAATTAACTCGGTAGCCAATCCAAAATAAATCTCATCACCATCGAAGTCCAAGAGATCGAGCAAAACAGGGGTGAGGCCAGCTGCTCTTGTACTTTGCGCTGTGATTCGAGTGATGAGTTGATTCGATCTCACGATCGAGATGCTTCTTTCGAGGCTCTCTTCTAGTGCCTCCGAATAGAGATCGCTATCCATTTCGGCGACTATCGGCACTAGCGATGAATTATCTATCGCTTGAATTGCCAGAATCGTAGAAATAACCGTGGCATCGCTATCGCTCGAGGCGTCGAGAATGATGATGGATTTAGAACCAGGCGCATTCGCTCTTGTGAGCTCATTGATATTGGTGGGATCACCTTCACGCGTGATAATTTTTGTATGCTTCACATCACCAAGATTTGCTTTGAGCAAGGTTTCCATCTCACCTCGATCCATATTGCTGAAGACCACAATTACTGGATTCTTTTGGTTCTGATTGGCGGTGTCTAACTCTCTGATAACTGAGTAGATACGATTTGACCATCCAAGAATTAACGTATGATCAACAAAAGTGATTGGCGATTTTCCTTTTCGCAGCTCTGTCAAATAATCAGAAAGTTTGTTAGTCGTGTAAGCAAAGATGATTGCGGTGACACCAATTGTAAGAATTGCAGTGATCGGTATAAACACTCGAGCCCAGAAATGGTCCGGTCCGCTGCCCCCGAGGAAAGTGAAATTTACATTTATCCACATTTCGTTCGCGAGCTTGCTTAAATAGTTTTCTTTAGGTTCCAATTCCACAAGTGCGGTGATGGCGGCGACGACGAAGTTGACCACTAACCCAACAAGAAAAATGAGGAAGACAAACGAGAGGCTTCCTTTTGCGATAATTCTGTCTAAGCCTTCTCGAATCGCATTCGGCTTATTTGGATGAGATGCCAATGTAAAAAACTCCCTCGACCAGTCGTTAAACAATGAGTTGATTCTACGGCTCTTTCCCCCTTCAGACTCAAATAATGGGGTCACCGAGCTTTCTGTGGGCACTTTAGAAGACCGGGGAAGGCGTCTGCGTCTCGCCAGGTGGGCAGGGGTGATCCCGACTAGACTGGGCGCATGACGATTCTCGCCCATCGCACAGCGCCTACGGTCTTCAGTGAAATCTTGGCTCGTGTAATGGATGCTGGGCTCCTCAAGAAGAAGCCCTCCTTTTACGTCATTCGACTCATCATTTTCTCTGTCGTTGCATCTGGGCTCTGGGTGGGGGGAGGTTTCCTCAGTTTCTTCACCAATAGCAATAGTGCTTGGATCCTTTTAGGTTTTTTGATGGCCGGACTGCTTGGCGTGCTGAGCGCGCAGTATGGGTTCATCGCACACGAGGCTGCGCACCGTCAGATCTTTCGAAATAATAAAGCTAATGACTGGGTGGGCCTCATCTTGGCTAATCTCTTTGCTGGGCTCAGTTATGGGTTTTGGTTACGCAAGCACAATAAGCATCATCAGAAACCTAACTTTATCGGCGAGGATCCGGACATCAATATTCGTGTCCTCAGTTTTACTGTGGAATCTCGCAATGAGAAAAAGGGTCTGGAGCGCTGGCTGAGTGATCGTCAGGGTTACCTCTTTCCTTTGCTCCTGCTCTTCACAGGCTTTGATCTCCTCGCGGATAGTTTTATCGGCCTAGGTCGCAAGGATCGCAAGTTGGGAATTCGATTCCTTGAATTTGGTCTCATGCTTGTACGCCAAACGGTTCCATATATTGCGATGGCTCTGATGTTTGGTTGGCTCTGGGCAATGGCGTTGTGGGTTTTCATGATGATGATGTTTGGGTTCTTTATGGGCGCTGCCTTTGCACCTAATCACAAAGGGATGCCTCTTATCGAGCGAGATTCCAAGATTGATTTCTTCCAACGTCAGGTACTCACTAGCCGCAATATCCGTGGGAGTTGGCTGACGGACAATCTCATGGGCGGGCTTAACCGTCAGGTAGAACACCACCTCTTCCCCTCCATGGCGCGTCCACACTTGGCGAAAGCTCATAAGATCGTGGTGGAGTTCTGTGCAGAGCGCGGCGTTCCTCTAGTCGAAATGAATCTCATCTCAAGTTATATGGTCGTAATGCGCCATCTCAATGAGGTTGGGCTGAGCAAGAATTCTGACCCATTTGTCTGCCCCATGGTGGGGCAAATGAGGCCCGTTTACTAAGCCCTAGACTCTCCCTATGGCAAGCGTGGCTGGTGGAAGAACCCCGACCTTAACTGAGCTTCGTACTATTGAAATCACTGACCTGGATATCCCCACTCCGCAGGATGGCGAGTTACTCGTCAAGATACGAGCCACGGGTGTCTGTGGCACTGACCTTCATCTTTATGAATCTGATTGGGGCTTCATGCCCGTAGTCCTTGGCCATGACGCAGTCGGGGAAGTAGTCGGTACTGGTCAACGTGTGGTGCTAGATCCAGCAATCAGTTGTCGCACGTGTGCGTACTGCTTATCTGGGAGAAGAAATGCCTGCGCAGAATATAGATTTCTTGGAATGACTGCTCCTGGAACTTTTGCAGCATTCCTCACGGTTCCGAAAGAAAATGCCATCCCGATTCCGGATGAACTCAGCGATGAGGCAGGAACTGTTCTCGAACCCGTATGTGTAGCACTTCATTTACGCGAGAGGCTCAAGACAGTTGTGACGAGTGATTCTCCCGTGCTGGTGGTGGGTGGAGGTCCTATCGGAATCGTGGCGGCCCGAGTTCTTGCATTAGATGGATACCAAGTAACTGTGGTGGAAACTGTGGAATCGCGACGGGAAAAAGTTCGCTCTTGGGGGATCACCTGCATATCGCCAGCGGAGATAACTCCCGCACATTCACCGACTGGTGCACGAGCAGTTGCCGTCGAAACTTCTTCCTCGATCCCCGGAGCACAACTTGCTATCGAATGGATGGGATTCGGAGGGGTATTTGCTTCAATTGGTGCTTCATCGCATTCACTTCGCATTGCAGATCTGCTACTCAAAGACCAATCTCTCATTGGGATTCATGGTGGTGGCGGTCGTTACGCAGAGGCAGTCGAATTGGTTTCTTCTGGTGTTATTCCGGTGGGGGAGTTGGTCTCCCATCGCCGCCCCATTGCAGACCTCGAAGGAGTGATTATTGAAACTAACCGTAATCCGCTTGATGTTTATCGCACGGTTTTGATGCATCCTTAATGTCACCACTTCGTAGACTCTTTATTGGTTTTTCTGTCATCTTAGGTGCTGCATTCGCCATCGTTATTGTTGGAGTCTCGGTGGTGTTCTTCTCTACTCGCTCGAATTCGGTCACGCCACCACGTGTCGTTGCATCTCCATCTCCAACGCCGGCGATGACTCTGGCTCCAAAGATTGAACTCCCGCTCACGAATCCGATTCCCAGCAAAATGTATGTTGAAGATGCGCTCGATGCGCTGGGGTTGCCTGTTGGGAAAGTAGATGGCGTCTATGACGAGAAGACGCAACGTGCTCTCTGCGCCTGGCGCGAATTAACTTACGGGGAATCGACGCGAATAATGCCGAGTGAACTCGAAGCGAGCCAAATTGTTGCCACAAAGGTGCTGACACCTGCTACAAATCAATTTGTGGGGCTTAATGTCAATATCACTTGCCAAACGGCCACGTGGGTGACTCCAGGAAATGTGGTGTTGGGCGTATTTCCGGTCTCCAGCGGCATCCCTGGATACCTCTCCACCAGTGTGGGCGTATGGAAAGTCGAGTGGGAAGTAGCTCGATGGTACGAGTCGACCCTCTATCCAGAAGCGATGATGTACCGCCCCAAGTTCTTCCACCGCGGCATGGCCATTCATGGTTCGGCCACTGATGCACTCGTGTTTTCCTATCCTGCGTCACACGGGTGCGTGCGGATGTTGCATGCAGATATCGATCGACTCTGGAATGCCGGCTTTGGGATCGGCGATATGGTGAATGTCTATGGCGAGTGGGTGAAAAGTACCTGAGTGATGAGGAGAGCCCTATTTATGAAAGATTTTGCCTGGATTCAAAATATTATTCGGATCTAAGGTGGCTTTGATGCTGCGCATCACTTCCACACCTGCCTTGCCAGTCTCGTTCACAAGATCATCAATCTTTCCCAATCCGATGCCGTGCTCACCCGTGCACGTTCCTCCCATAGCAAGAACTCGATTGGTAAGTTGGTGCGTGAGCTCTCTAACTTCATCGAGCTGTTGAGGGTCATTGGGATCCACCATCACGAAACAATGAAAGTTGCCATCTGCCACGTGGCCCAAGATGGAGTATGGAAATCTTGATGATCCAAAAATTTCTTCAGCGACAGCTACCGCCTCTGCTAACCGAGACAAGGGGACAGCAGTATCTGTGGTCACGATCCGTTGCCCAGGATGTGCAACTAAACTGGCCCAGTAAGCATTGTGTCGCGCTTGCCATAATTTACGCCTAGCTCCTTCTTCGGTGCTCCAGCTAAATTCTGACCCACCAAAGTCGCTCACAATTTCACCCACAATTTGGGCGTCCTCTGCAACACCTTGTTTACTGCCATGAAATTCAAAGAGCAGCGTAGGGGCTTCGCTCAGGCTCAATCCATCGCGGGCGTTTACATTCTTTATGCAGATTGCATCGAGAAATTCACATCTCGCAATGGCTACTCCGGAACGAACTATTGTGGTGGCTGCCTCTACCCCTTGAGCAAGGCTAGGAAAAATTACGGTAGCGGCTGCCATCTTCTCCGGTATTCCGTGGACCCTTAGTGTGAGCTCAGTGATGACAGCAAGCGTTCCCTCTGAACCGACAAGTAATCTAGTGAGATCGTAACCAGCAGAAAGTTTGCGTGTTTCTCGCCCCACTTTAATGATTGTTCCATCAGCAAGAACTGCCTCGAGCGCTAAGACATTCTCACGCATGGATCCGTAGCGCACGGTGGTAGTTCCTGCTGCCCCTGTGGCGGCCATGCCTCCCAAGGTGGCATCGGCACCTGGGTCGACTGAGAAGAAAAGGCCCACTTTATTTAGATTTTCGTTGAGTGCCATTCGATGAACACCTGGTTGGACTCTGACCAATAAATCCTCGGATCGAACTTCTAAGATTTCATTCATATGAGTCATGTCAAGACTTATACCGCCATAGATGGGAAGCACATGACCTTCCAAAGAGGATCCGGCTCCAAACGCTACGACCGGAATGCGATTCGTGTTGCAGTAAGCGAGGATTTTTGAAACGTCTTCAGTTGAATGCGGCGTGACAACTGCTGATGGTTTCACGGGTGGAAATGCAGATTCGTCACGGCCATGCTGATCTAATACCGAATCATTAGTTGAGATTTCACCCGAAGACAGCCGCCGAAGATCGTCTAGCTGAGCGGCGGTAATCTCTATTCGTGACTTTAGATCCACGTCAGGCTCCTTCATAATTCTTGGAGCAAGAGCTGAGTAGTGTCCGCCTTCGCAATTGCTCACAAGTTAGCATGAAGGCATTTTGATATGTCGTTTATCTAACTCCTCGATTGTTGTCACGCCCAAGAGCTTCATGGTGCGTACAAGTTCTTGGCTGAGTATCTCGACGGCTCGTTTGACGCCGCCTTGACCACCGGCCATGAGGCCATATAAGTAGGAGCGACCGACCCAGACGAAGTCTGCCCCCAAAGCAAGCGCAGCTGCAATATCGCCGCCGTGGGTGATGCCGGTATCTAGGTGAACTTCTGCGCGTCCAGCCACCAGTTCGACGACTTCTTGAAGTTGCGCCAGCGGTGGAACAGCGCGATCCATTTGGCGTCCACCGTGATTAGAAAGAATTATCGCGTTAGCCCCGAGTTCTACGCACTTAATTGCGTCTTCAGGTGTCTGAATACCTTTTATTACGAGTGATCCACCCCAGCGTTCACGAATCCACTCGAGATCTTCAAATGTGACTGAAGGATTGAAGAGCGCATCAAGCATCTCGGCCACAGTGCCATTCCAGGAGGACATGGCGGCGAATTCGAGTGGAGGAGTGGTGAGATAGTTCGCCAGCCAGCCAGGTTTCTTGCAGAAATCAATTAGCGAGCGGAAGGTTAATGATGGTGGAATGGTCAATCCGTTGCGAGCATCTCGGAGTCGAAGACCTGAGACTGGGACATCGACTGTGAGAACCAAAGTATCGACGCCTGCGGCTTTGGCTCTATCGATTGTCTCGAGATTTCGTGCCATGTCCTTGAGCATGTAGAGCTGGAACCAGTTGGTTCCCTTGGGGGCCCCAGCTACTACGTTCTCGATGGATGTAGTGCCGAGGGTTGAGAGTACGTAGGGGATGTTAAATTCTGCAGCGACTTGGGCCACTGCGACTTCTCCGGCTGCGTGCATCATTCGGGTAAAACCCGTGGGCGCAAAGCCAAATGGTAGGTCGAATGTGTGGCCTAGCGATGTGGTTCTCGTGGAGGCCGATGAGACGTCCCTCAGTACCGATGGTTGGAATTCGATATTTGAAAAGATATTGCGTGCACGTGCAAGTGAAGCTTCGCTTTCCGCGGATCCATCTACATAATCAAAAGGGCCTCGTGGAGTACGTTTCTTTGCCTGGACTCTTAAATCCCAAATTGTGAGTGCCGTTTTGAGGCGCTTAGCCCGACGATCGAATGAAATCTTCGGTAGATGAAGAAAAATTCGAAAATGGTTGATGGTGGGAAAGCTTCTTTTCACCTCGCTATCTTACTGTGCAGGCATCCGAAGAAAGAAGGCCTCACGAGTGCTTTTGTTCAATTAAGCCTACGCGATGCCACTTCTTTTTTTGCAGCAGTGCTACTCACCTTTCTTAGCGGCATTAATACAACTGAAGCCTCAGTTTGAGATTTAAGATATTTAATTAATAACTGTGTTCTTGTAATTAATGACTGTGTTCCTGCAGATCCATAAGGAGAGAGATAACTGATCCCAAGGCATCTTGCATTGGACGGTGGATGAATGCAATCCACCGAGCTGTTTCCACGTCACCATCATTAAAGTGCTGGTGCGGTATACCGCCTTCTGTTATTGGCAGAAGTAGTAAGTCTCCTGCCTTCCACACAACTTTTCTATCCCCTACGTTTGTCCAACCAGTTCCAGAGACTACATAAATAAGCAGTCCTCCCTGGTGGCTGTGTTCACCCGTATGCTCACGGATGTGGTGCATAAACACATCCCAATCCTGCAGGGCAGCCGTATTATCTGGTGCGCCGACAGTTTGCGAGTTAAGGAACCAAGTCGAATCAGCCTGACGAGTGCGTTGAATAGAGAGTGACTTGCCTCGGATGACGATATCTCCGTCAATCGCCCTGAACGCTCGCTCATGGTGTCTATCAAGAAATCTTTCGTAATCGTCGCGTCCAGTAATAATTTCCGCACCTTCTCGTGACCGAGATGTACCGGCCGGTGGTGCAGGCGTAGCTGTCTTTTTTGGTGCTGGTGGTAGCTCGCCAGTTCGGGGAGCATCCGAAACTTGGTTGTATCCGGCTCCCATCTCAACTCCAAGAGCTTCATAAAGATTAGGTTCAGCTGTAACAAGTTTGGCAATTTCGTTTGATTCATTGACGTGGCGATACGTGAGTCCAAAGACCCTAGGTGGGAGCCCAATTACATCTCCGGCTTCCCAGGGATGCCGTACGCCATCTACTTCTGTGTATCCGTACCCAGAGAGAACGTAAGAAACCATGTTTCCTTGACGATGTTGAACACCTGTGGCGCTCATCGGCGGGATCTCATATCGATAGAAGAGTGTGTTGTGGTCAACAAGATCTGTGAAGGAAGGATGCACATACCACCGCATTGTGGAATGTCGGTTGGTTTCCAAGGTAGCTTCTTCTTCGCGCACGATGAGTCGACCGGCCTTGCGAGCCTTGTTTTGCTCATCTCTCAATGCAAAAATTTGATCAAGCAGGTTTGGCTCTTTATTCATTGCGAATCTCCCGAATATTTAGCTGCGCAAAAATTGGCTACTTTCTAAGCGTTTAGTAAACGGGCTTACTTATTAGATGTCAAGCATCAAGCCATCTAGGGAGGGAAGCTGGACTTAAATGAGTGTGAAGTGCCAAACCTTTTGAATAATCTGCCAGCGGTTGTCGTCCCATATGAAGGTGAGGTCATCTGTGAAGAATTTTGGTAGGTAGGCGTCGTTGACCCGTGCATGTGCGGTGGTGGGAGATGGCATGGACACATGGAGAACTTGATCCATTCGAGGATCATTTCTATCAGCGGGTGAAGGGCGGCCAGCCACCATTTTCATATATTCAGGGATACCCATGTCGATAATTTGACCTTCGACAGTCGATGTCAGTCGCCCCTTGGCATGGAATACCCGTTCGAATAGTGGGACATCCCCGTTGTAGAGCGCGTCCAAGTAATCCTGCACGCTGGATAAAAGTAGGGAGTATCTCTCTGTGGCGCTTGAGGTGGGATCGCTCCAAGAAACAGGTGGCATGGGATGGGTATTCCTCTCGAACAGGTGAGTAGTTGACGATTTGGCGATCGCTTTATACCTTGCTTTCTACTTACTGTGGACTAAGTTAGCGGTCAAACAAGGGAGAAACCAGGATATGAGCCAAGGGACGAGCTCAGCGGCTGTCTTAGTGGAGTATGGGGCTCCGCTTCAAGTCTGGAATTTGCCTATCCCTGATCTCGAGTCGGGTTCAATTCTGGTTCGAGTGGAAGCAACCACTGTCTGCGGCACTGACGCTCATATGGCAGCTGGGGGATTTCCAAGTATTTCACGTATCCCCCTTGTGATGGGCCATGAAATCGTGGGACGAATTGTTGAACTTGGCGAAGGTCGAACGAAAGATGCGATGGGTCAATCTCTACAAGTGGGTGATCTCATTGCCTGGTCCTATGCATGGTGCGGAGAATGTTTCTGGTGCAATATCGCGAAGCAACCGACCCTTTGCCCAAATTCGAAGAGTTATGGATGGGGTGGGGCAGATGAAACACCATATCTACTTGGAGGTTTTTCTGAATTTGCTTATATCCTTCCAAAATGCAAAGTCGTAAAAGTTCCAAGTGGCTTAGACCCTGCAATTGCAGCATCAACCACATGTTCATTACGTACAGCGATTCACGGTTTTGAAAAGATTGGTGGAGTCTCAACCATTGATACGGTTGTCATTCAAGGCGCCGGGGCTGTTGGTCTCTTTGCGCTCGCATATGCGTTGAGAAGTGGTGCGAGTCGTGTAATAACAATTGGCGCGCCTAAGGAGCGATTAGAACTTGCGATGCGGTGGGGTGCGTATTCCGTTCTCGATATTGAGGCTACAACTCACGAAGAACGCGTCCAAGCTATTCGAGATGTAACAGATGGCCGAGGAGCAGACCTTGTTGTTGAATGTGCTGGGAATTCGGCTGCACTAACCGAAGGCTTTTCGCTTGTCAGACGTGGAGGACGCTACCTCGTACTTGGTGGGCAGTCCACGGGAGAGCCAGCGAAGATTATGGGAGCCCAGTTCAACATAGGACAATTGCATGTAGCTGGAACAGTAAGCGCTGATATCTCGCATTACTACCGCGCTCTCAATTTTGCAGATCAAAATCAGGAAATCTATCCATTTGCTGCGCTGTTGGGAAATCGATATCCACTGGCTCGTGCATCTGAGGCTTTGAAGTCGATCTCGAGTGGGCATGAGTTACGACCAATAATCGATCCTCATTTGAAAGTGAAGTTGTGAGATGAAGTTTTTGCTGCCAGGAGCTCCGATAAGCGAAAATCCGCCGCTTAATGAGATCGTGATTGAACGAGATGTCATGATCAAAATGTCTGATGGAACCTTGCTAGCTACTGACTTATATCGTCCTGCGCTTAATGGTAAAGCGGTACCCGGAAAGTTCCCTGCGATATTTCACCGAACGCCCTACGATAAAAGCGCGGTTGAGCGCAAATGGGGATACAGCGAATGGTTTGCCCGGAGAGGATACGTTGCAGTAATTCAAGATGTCCGGGGGACTTTCGCTTCAGAGGGGAAGTTGACGTTTATTGCTGGAGAAGGACCTGACGGAGTCGAAACGCTTCAATGGATTGATAATCAAGAGTGGTCCGACGGTCAAGTAGCTGCTTGGGGTACCTCGTACTCGAGTTTTACTCAAATGGCAATGGCCTCGTACGGGCCTACGAACCTAAAAGCTTTTGTTCCTCATCAAAGCGCGACAAATTCGTGGCGAAGTTCCATGCGCCAAGGGGGGGCCTTCGAGCTGCGATGGCTCGGTTGGGCCTTTTGGCATTCAGCTACTAATGCTCGACGTGATTTGGTGGAGCAACCAGGCCTCATGGAAGCATTAAATTTTGGAGCTCCAACTACAAGGGAATGGTTGACTCGGCTTCCGCTGCGCAAAGGAGCAACTCAACTCGCACTTATCCCTGAGTATGAGGAGTGGGCGTTAAAGATTTCCTCTGAGTCAGATTATTCGGAGTATTGGAAGCAACCTGGATACGCACCTGAACTCTATTTTGATAAATTCCCTCATTCTGACGTCTTGCTTATAGGTGGATGGTACGACTCTTATCCTCGGTCTGTTTTTGAGGCTTATGAAGGGCTCCGTACTTTAGGACGGCATCGATTGAAATTGGTGGTAGGACCTTGGGTTCACGGAACGGGCATGCCGGAGAACCGTTTGGCGGGAAATGTTGATTATGGCGAAAGTGCAGCTATTGCGGATCTACGTTTGCTTCATCAGCAATGGTTTGATGCTTCCCTCAAGGGCAAGAATCAAGAGATTTTCTCCGGCGATCCAATAAGCATCTTCGTTATGGGTGGTGGCGAAGGAATTAGAACTCCAGATGGAAAAATTCTGCACGGGGGATATTGGAAGAATGCTAAGGAGTGGCCGCTCCCGCAGACTCAATTCACAAACCTATATTTGCATCAAGACGGATCCTTAACATCGTCTCTACCATCTGAAAAAAGTTCAAAGACTGAATATCGTTTTGATCCAGGTCGGCCCGTGCCTACCATCGGTGGAAGTATTTCTTCGCTTTCTGATTTATTACCTATGCCTCCGGGTGTTACAGATACAAATGCAGCTGGTGGATCTTTCCGGTATCAAGACATTACTCCTGCCGGTGGGTTTAATCAGGTAGAAAATGCATCTGTGTTCGGATGCACTCCGCCGTATTTACCCTTAGCTTCGAGAAAAGATGTATTAGTTTTCCGAACATCACCTCTTGATCATGCTGTCGAAATTATTGGACCGATTCAAGTTCATCTCTGGGTAAGTACGTCAGCGGTAGATACAGATTTCACTGCGAAATTGATTGATGAGTATCCGCCATCTCAATCATTCCCTCGCGGATATTCGATGAATCTCACAGATAGTATCGTTAGGCTGAGGTATCGGGAGAGTGACGTAGAGAAATTCGTGACACCCGGAGAATGCGTACCAATAACAATCACGCTATATCCAACTGCAAACCTCTTCTCGGTCGGTCACCGTATTCGTCTAGATATTTCTAGCTCTAATTTTCCTCGATTTGATGTGAATACAAATACAGGTGAATCTGCAGGGGTAGAAAGGTCAGCGGTAGTGGCGTTAAATTCGGTATTCCATGATTCAACGCGGCCCTCATATGTTGCACTACCTGTGACTTCCGGAACTGTAGAATGAACGCACGCGCCATTGACATTCCATCATGGGTACTAGATCGCAGGTCAAGTGGGGAATAAACCAAATGTCCTAATGGTGTAGGCTACTTAATCTAATCATTTTTTATTTAGCGCGCGAAGACCTAGAGAGGTGGGTACATTGAGCGGCGAAAAGCCAAAGCAGACTCATAAGTCCGCCCGCAGCCGACACGAAGAAGTACTCGATGCAGGTCTCCGCGTTTTTGCGCTTAAAGGTTACCGTGGAGCGACTATAGAAGATATTGCAAGTGAACTTGGGTTCACATCTGCGGCTCTTTATTATTACATCAAGAGTAAGCAGGATCTTCTTCTACAAACGGTTTATCGGCCTATTGACTCCTTGATTGAATCTGCAAATCAATACGAATCATTCACAGGTACTAGTTTAGAAAAATTTACGAGGCTTGTGGAAACTCATATCCTTTTGATGATAGAACGTAGAGACTGGTTCATCGTCATGCTCCGCGATCAAGCACATCTGCCGGAAGATAATATTTTAGAATTACGTAAACGTGACAGAGAGTATCGTCGTATTTTTACACAGGTCATCATTGACGGAAATAAGTCAGGTGAGTTTGATGTGAAGGATCCTCGAGTAACTACGTTAGTTGTCTTGGGTGCGCTGAATTGGACTTTACAATGGTTGCTGCCTGGAGGAGATGTCGACTCCAAAGCGGTTGCTAAGGAGATTGCCTCTACATTACTAAATGGAATCGCAAAGAATTAGATGTCTGAGTTTCGTTAAAAATTGTCCGGACAAGCACAGTCCGCTTGAAGAGTTGCCCAGGTTCATGAGGAGATAGACCTCCGCGTGATTTCTGGATATCAGAGAACCAAGTGGTGTTTCAGGTTATGCCAACAGTTCTCCGGGGCCATTGACAGGCTTCGATCAGAGCCTTAACTTAATGATCGGTCAACAAATTTTTTTTACAGCCCAACAGCGGAAAGAGACATTATGAAGCGTTTTGTAGGTCGTCCAGTAGGTAGGGCCGGAATTGTGGCCGTTGGAATATTCGCACTTCTTGCAGCAACTACGATTACAGGTGTTGCAGCCGCTCCGGCTAAACCGGGTGCCACATGTCAAAAGAGCGGAACTCGCACTGTTATTAAAAATGCTTCTTACGTCTGTGCTCTCAACGCCAAATCGAAGAAACTCACTTGGGTACTTGCTCCCAAGGCAGCTGCCGTACCTGCAGCCGCGGTAGAGGTACCTAAACCCAAGATAGATATGACCCAAGCTAAAATCAATGTGGCTACTTTTAGCGAAGGTTTGAACTACGAGTGTTTCTATACCGCACGTGAGCAAGGCTATTTCAGCAAGATGAACCTGACAGTAGATACGCCTGTTGTGTTTGGTACCGACGCCGAATCCACCAGAGCACTTCTAAGTGGAGATGTGGATTTTACTCTCACGGGTCCAGCGCCGTTGATTGCAATGGAGCAAGGCGCGGCTGACCTCAACATTGTTGCATCTATCGCTGGTCCACTCTTTGCAATCGTGGGACCAAATGATGTAACAAGTCTGAAGCAACTTAAGGGACAGAAGATCATCGTTGCTCCTACGGGTACTTCCAGTACTACCTTTGCTGGCATTGTTCTAGATAATGCATTAGGAGCGGGTAGCTGGACTCCAGTATCTACTTCTGGAGGTTCGCCAGCTCGTATGGCTGCAGTGCAGGCCGGTCTAGGTAAAGCTACAGTGCTGAACTCACCAGCAGCTGAGAACGTAGATAATCAGGCAAAGTATGGATATCAGATTATTTCTTATGTGCAAAAGGGACTATCTGCAGACTATGAACTCGGTGGCGCATATGCCAAGTCAAGCTGGCTAAAGAAGAATCAAGCCGCAACTGTTCGATTCTTAGCTGCGTGGATTCAAGGATGTAACTTTCTAGCTGATGCGAAGAATCGTGCGGCAGTTGAAGCTGCGATGGTTACTCGCTACAAGATTCCTGCCAAGGCAGCAACTGCGACCTATGAGGAATATCTCAAGGCTGGAAATGATTACCGAATTACAGTCCCGGAAGAGGATCTTCAGGCGCTAAACAATACGGTACGTCTGAATGTGCGTGACGGAATCTTGAAGGGCACGCTAGATCTCAACAAGGTTGTCGATCAGTCATACATCCAAACAGCCCGCAAGTTTCTTGGATAGTTGAGTGGTTCAGCCCACCAAAGCCGTAGATAATCTGATTTCAATGAAGTCCGATGCAGCAGTCGAGGACTCCGCTACGCCACTTAAAAAGCGACGTAGCGGAGGACGTCGTCGTACACGTCGTGCAGTATTATCGATCTTGACTGGCCTACTTCTCTGGGAATTTTCAATACCCATCTTTCACATCAATGGATTGGTGCTTTCGCCCCCAACCAAAATATTCGCCCGATTCTTTGAACTTTTGGCAGACGGTTCAATTCAGAAGCACATTTTTACGAGTTTCTCGCAATTCGCGCTGGGTTACATATTCTGTGCCTTGACCGCCATTCCCCTTGGATTAGCTATGGGCAAGATTGAAAGGCTTCGTGATGCTCTCGATCCTTGGATCTCCGCACTCTATGCCACTCCCTCGATCTCGTTAGCGCCATTGATTCTCATATGGTTGGGCCTAGGTCTCCAAGCAAAAGCTGTGATAGTTGCTTTGATGGCCTTCTTCCCGATGGTTATTAATACCGTTGCTGGAGTTGACAGCGTAACTAAACAGTATGAAGAGATTGCACTTGCATTTCGGGCCTCGCGTTTAGAACAGTTTGTAAAACTCGTCTTCCCCGGAGCGCTTCCGTTTATTTTTGCAGGTTTGCGTCTAGCCGTAGGAAGAGGAATTGTGGGAGTGGTCGTAGCAGATCTGTTTGGTGCAACTCAAGGACTCGGATACTTGCTTATTCAGGCGTCACAGCTCTTTAATACCGTCGACGTATTTGTTGTAACAGTAATATTGGCTGGAATGGGAGTACTGCTCACCTTGTTACTAGGTTTCTTTCAGAGACTTCTGTGTGGCTGGCAAAGTGGAACATAATGAATAATATGAATCTACCCTCTTCGGCAGAGGAATCTTCTTTGACTGATGGCGATTCTTCAATAATTATTCAGAACTTATTGATGGAATTCGAAATACCGGGATCGCAAGGTGTTTTACGCGTCATAGATGATGTCTCCTTTCGGGTGGGAAATGGTGAATTTGTTGCCGTAGTCGGCCCCTCTGGCTGTGGTAAGACCACGTTACTTCGAATTATTGCTGGACTACTTAAGCAGACAAGCGGTGAAGTTTCGGTTGTTACAGAATCTCCTCACACCCTTCCCCGTCTAGGTTTTGTCTCACAACAAGCGAATCTTTATCCGTGGCGTCGAGTTATTGATAACGTTTCTTTTGGCCGGGAACTTAAACAATGGAATGGGAAGTGGACAGCCCCGTGGAAGCGTAAAAAAATACGCGACGAAGTCATGCCTTACCTCGAGTTGGTGGGACTAAAGGATTTTCCTCGATACTTCCCGCATCAGATTTCTGGTGGTATGCAGCAACGCGTGAACTTGGCTCGCGCTTTGGCGATCAACCCTGAAGTTCTCCTCATGGATGAGCCATTTGGTGCCCTTGACGCTCAAACTAGGGAGAATCTGCAAGACGAGTTGCAGAAAATAGCCCTGTCGAGCGACGCGAGCATTATTTTTATTACACATGACATTCGAGAGGCCGTCTATTTAGCAGATCGCGTAATTGTACTGACTCCCCGGCCAGGCAAAGTGCGCACTTCAGTAAGAGTTCCAGCCGTGCGCCCTCGCGCTCCAGAATATCAATTGACTGAAGAGTTTAATGATCTTGTAAGGCTCGTTTGGCATGATGTACATGGAGAGTCTGGGCGCCAATAGGATGAGACTAGGAATAGTTCTTCTCCCAAGCATTCCAATGTCTCAAATTCTTGAGTTGGCAATAGCTGCGGAATCGCGAGGTGTTCAATTTCTCGGCCTTGGGGACAGCCAGATTCTTTGGAGAGATCCTTATGTAACGATGGCTTTGGCAGCTTCGCAGACAAATTCGATTCAGTTAGGTCCTTTTGTGACAAACGTTCAGACGCGTCACCCAAGCGTGACTGCGAACGCAATGTCAACATTAAATGAGCTGGCACCGGATAGGTTTTTTCTGGGTTTGGGATACGGAGATAGTGCACTAAAAACGATTGGACTCAAGAAATCAACTCGGCCAGAACTCAAGCAGAGCGTAGACATGATGCGTGGAATTTGGGCAGGTGAGAGTGTAGAAATCGGTGGCGTGTCTGCAAAGACATGGGCTCGGTGGGAGAACCCCCAAATTTGGTGGGCGGCGGATGGCCCGCTCTCTTGCGAGCAGGCCGGAGCGGAAGCGGAGGTGGTGATCGCAAATGGGCTGATGGTGACGAGCCATATGGAATACATGCGTTCATCGATACGTAAGGGCGCCCTGGATGCCGGGCGTTCTACGGTCCCAACTGTTGCATTTCACACCGGCATAATTATTGATGATGACGGCCTTCAAGCGAGGAAGGCCGCCCGCCCCTACTTGGTTCGGACGCTTTGTCATGAACTGGAAACGTGGCTTCCTGGGTGGAGTAGCGCTCAGCGAGCGGAGTTCGTTCAAAAATATGAATACATGGATCACCTCAAGGAAAGTAACAAGATGGCCGAATTTGTTCCCGATGAACTCATCGATTTTAAGGTCATAGCCGGGACCCCGGAGTTCTGTGCGGAGCGGATTCAATGGGCAGCAGATCAAGGAAACGAGCTTATTTCCATGGTGATATTAGGCGATATAGTGAAAAATGTCCGTTACTTACTAGAAAAGGTGCTTCCCATCCTCGGTATAGCCCCTCGAGTCTGATTCCCATTGGTTGACAGCCCCAAAAATATTTGTTTTACTAAGGACTTAGTTAATAAATATACGAGGCTACGTCGAGGTTGGTGAACAAGTGCGCTTTGGATTCTTGAGTGAGGGCGACACACCAATCGGGTCCACACACTACCAGCGCTATCACGAGCTGGTAGACCAGGTCAT
Organism: Actinomycetota bacterium; assembly: GCA_009702245.1. Lineage (GTDB taxonomy): Bacteria > Actinomycetota > Actinomycetes > Nanopelagicales > Nanopelagicaceae. Next base: position 18,876 of record WLIL01000001.1, on the reverse strand, counting down.
TGCGGCCGAACGCTTCGGGTGGGACATTTTTGGATGTTCCGAACAACACCTGGCTATTGGAGGCGCCTCTACTTCGGCCCCTGAAGTCCTGTACTCATACATGATGGCTTTGACTAGCCGGATTAAGTTTTCTTTCGCAGTGGCACTTATGCCTAGTCGTATTAATCATCCCATTAGGACTGCTGAGCGAATCGCAACGTTAGATATTTTGTCGCATGGACGTATGGAAGCGGTTTTTGGACGAGGTAACACCATGCTGGCCCTACGCGCGTTCGAGGTAGATTCTGAAACAAATAAGGCGGAGATGGAGGAGGGCATTGATCTAATCGTTTCTGCCTTTCTGAATGATCCTTTTAATTTTGTGGGGGAATTCTATAAAGTTCCTCCACGCAGTTTAATCCCGAAGCCAATAACTACACCTCATCCACCGTTAGCGGTTGCAGCTACCAGTGTTGCGTCTTCCGCGACTGCAGGAGCAAAAGGTCTTGGGCTAGTCTCCTTCGCTAATTTTTCTGGCTTTGAGGTACTCAATGAAAGTCTCAATGCATACGATGAAGCTTGGGCCGCTGGCAATCATTCGGAAGATAAACACAAATTTAAGTCAGTTCTTATCAGCGGACTCATATGTGAGGAATCCGCAGAGGATGCACGTAAGAAGTTTGTGCCGCTTCTTGAATATGTCAAACTTGCTGTAGGTGCTTACGATCGCCTTGCTGATACGAGTGCGGACTACTCGTACACGAAGACTATTAAGAAGCATGTGGACTCTCATATCGAAGATGCTGACTACATGATGGATGATTCAGCGAGTTTCGTTGTCGGGGATCCCGAAGGCTGCATCAAGCAGATTCGAAAGTTTGAGGAACTTGGTGTCCAGCAGTTATGGCTGCGGCTCGATAGTATGCCGCACGCAAAAATTATTGAAACCCTAGAACGTTTTGGGCGATACGTAATTCCTCACTTCAAGAATCCTAAGTCAGTTGTAAAGGATCCTGATGACGTGTTGCAAAGCATTCGGGAAAGACGTGCGGGACATGCAATTGAACTCGAAGCCTTTCTCGCTAAGAAAGATTCAAAGCCTTAAGACAAGTAGAAAAGTTGGAATTCCGAATGCATTCGATAACGATGGGAGAGATAGTGTCTACAACGGAAAAGCAGGTTTGTTCGGGCTACGAAGATTATGCAAATGGTGATTGGCGTATTGAGCGTTTCCCAAATGGCGTCCTGTTGGTGACGATGAGTCGGCCAGAATCGTTAAACGCAATGACTTACCGCTTCCACACACAACTCACTGAACTTTTTTACAAAGTAGGCAAAGACGCTTTAACAAAAGTGCTTGTCATCACTGGTGAAGGCCGAGCTTTTTCTTCAGGTGCAGATCTTAAGGAGGCACGAGTCAATCCGAAGTCCCCCACCGGCGTAGTGGACATCATGCATGAAGCTACTGAACTTGTGTATGGAATCGTAAACTTGAACAAACCTGTTGTTTCGGCGATCAATGGTGCAGCCGTTGGGTCTGGCGCTGCAGTAGCACTTTTGGCAGATATATCTGTTGCAGCCGACGATGCAAAAATTATTGATGGCCATACAAGTAATGGAGTTGTATCGGGTGATCACTCAGTAATGATCTGGCCACTACTTTGTGGAATGGCTAAAGCGAAATATCTATTGATGCTTAATATTCCTGTCACTGGAGCGGAAGCCGAAAAAATGGGATTGGTTTCTCTGTCGGTTCCAAAGGAAGAAGTAGTGTCTAAAGCAATGGAGATCGCAGATCGATTGGCAGCATCTTCACAGCAAGCCATCAGGGGTACGAAGCGCACTTTGAACCACTGGATACGAGCGGCTGGGCCAGCTTTCGAACACTCGCTTACGTTGGAGATGTTGGATTATCACAGCGAGGATCTTCGTGAAGCGCGGGCCGCTTTCCAAGAAAAGCGTGAACCTGTGTGGCGGGATGGTCAAACCTCGTGACGTCACAAGATACCAAGATTTCTAGCGACGAATTTCGTCGTGTCTGCGGCCATTACGTAACTGGCGTAGGGGTTGTGACGGCGATGGTAGAGAATAGTCCGATAGGTTTCTCAATCAACTCTTTTACTTCCGTCTCCCTAGATCCACTTTTGGTCTCTTTTTATGCTGCGCACACGTCATCAACATGGGCTCAAATGAAGCATTCAGAATTTTTCGCGGTAAATATTCTCAGCGAATCCCAGCATGAGTTGATTTCTGTCTTCTCTAAGAAGGGAATAGATCGTTTCGCAGGTCTTGATTGGGAGCATTCGCCAGTCACAGGTTCCCCGCTTTTATCTAATACTTCTGGTTGGATTGATTGTCGAATCTCACAAGTGCAGGATATTGGCGATCATCACCTGATCGTGGGTGAGGTCCTTGGTCTCCATGCGGTATCAGACATTGCGCCTCTTGCATATTACAGAGGAAAGTTCGTTTCTCTAGCAAGTTAGCTAAAAGAAGCGCAGGCTTTGCTATTTGAGAAGTGGAGGTGCGAAAGATGTCGCGCGAATTAATCTATGGATCAGATCTTATTGTTGAACTACTTAAGAAATCTGACGTTCGATATTTTTCCTGCACTCCAGGCGCAACATTTCGGGGAATTCATGACTCCATCGTTCAAGTCGAGGATACTCCACAATTACTTACCTCTCCTACCGAGGGCTTCTCAGTTGCCATGGCACATGGGTATGCCAAGGCGACCGGAAAAATGATGGCGGTGGGACTTCACAATATTGTTGGGCTCCAACAAGCGAGTATGGCCATCTTTAATGCCTGGTGTGATCGGGTCCCAATGTTGTTAATTGGTGCAACTGGGCCCGTGAGCAAGGCTCGGCGACGACCTTGGATCGATTGGATTCACACGGCGTTAACGCAGGGCCAGATTGTAAGAGATTATGTAAAGTGGGATGACCAGCCCGCCACAATACAAGATGTGCCAGAGTCTTTCGCTAGAGCTATTACATCGGCATTGAGTGCTCCCCAGGGTCCTGTATATATATGTCTGGATGTTGACATCCAAGAGGATCCTATCAACGGGATGGACTTCTCTGAGGCGTTGAATGATGAGCTCTCAGTGCCTTCGGAACCAGCGCCGAACGAATCGGTGATTGCCAAATTTTTGGAAGCGTACTCCAAGTCGCTGCGCCCAGTAATTGTTACAGATTACGCTGGGGAGTCTCAAACTGGTTTCAGAAATTTACTCTCTTTGGCTGAAGCCCACCAGATTCCGGTAGTCGACGGGCCAGCCCGATTCTCATTTCCTTCGCAGCACCCTTTGAATGCCTCGTTTTTACCCCAAATAATCGCTGAATCAGATTTGATTATTGCTCTAGATGTGCAAGATATCTATGCAACACTTTTTGAGCCTCTCTTTGCCACTGAAAGTGACTCAATAAGTTCAAAAGAGCTTCCTGATATTTTCCATTTTACCGCTGGTCATTATAAGAATAGGTCTTGGTCTCATGAATATGGCCGCGTAGTTCCAATGGCGCAAACTATCTCCACCACTGCTAACGAAGCAATCCAAGTACTCCTGGAGAAGATGGTTGCGCCGGCTCTGCCCATATTGGATGAGCGAAGCAAATGGGTCACCGCTCATACCTCGCAGGCTAGAAAGAAGTGGCTCTCCAGCGCAATAGCGGAGAACTTAAAAAGTAACGAAATTACAACGCTTTCACTTGCGGATGCCATTGGCAAGGAGATATCAGAGCTTAAGTGGACTCTGACGAATGGAACGCTGGATAGTTGGGAACGAAAGCTCTGGTCATTTGTGGATTTTCGACATCACCTAGGGTGGCACGGAGGTGCCGGACTTGGCTACGGATTGGGTGCTTCAGCGGGTGCCGCATTAGCGATTGGGACAGAACGCCTATGCATAGACCTACAGCCAGATGGTGATTTTCTTTTCCATCCTGCTGGACTTTGGACGCTCGCACACTCCAACATCCCCTTACTTGTCATAATGAATAACAATAGGCAGTATCGAAATTCTGTAGATCACGCCTCTAAAGTGGCTACTCACCGCGGCAGATCAACCGATTTACGGCATGAAGGAACTTCATTGCGTGATCCCGATATTGACTACGCGACCGTAGCTCGAGGATTCGGGATCTGGGCAAAAGGGCCTGTGAGTAAACCTGGAGAGCTTTCTTCGGTGCTACAGGAGGCCATTCAGATAGTGCGCTCAGGTCGTCCAGCGCTTATTGACGTAGTTACCGTGGGTTCATAAATGTGTCGAGGTAGAAAAGAAATTGAACTAACGAAAGGTTGGTGCTGCTGTGACGCTCCTGAATCGTGAAGAGGCAGTTGCCTTTGCAAGGAACCACCAGTACAAACTTCTGATCGGTGGAAAACTTTGCACAGCAATCGATGGTTCAACTATGGAAAGCATCGATCCATCTACGGGCAAGGTCATCACATCGGTCCCTAAGGCGGGTCCACAGGATGTTATGAAAGCGGTTGAGGCGGCAAAGTCTGCACAGCCCGCTTGGGGGGCGCTCTCTATTCGCGAGAGGAGAACTTATTATCAAGCACTTGCGGATGCAATTGCGCCTCATCGAGACGCTCTAGCAGTCTTAGATGCCGTAGATTCTGGAAATCCACTCAATGCAATGGTGAAAGATGTGGATTATGTGTTCGCCCAGCTGAGCGATTGGCCGGCGCTAGCTATGTCACTTGCTGGCCAAACATTGCCTGTGACCGCCGAGGGTTTGCACTACACCGCATATCGGCCGTATGGAGTAGTTGGAAGAATCGTGCCCTTTAATCACCCAGCCTTATTCGCAATATGCGGCTTTGGTGCAGCACTTATGGCTGGAAACACTATGGTCTTAAAGGTGGCAGATCAGACTCCACTCTCTGCACTCTATCTGGGAGAAATTATCAATAAGATTTTGCCACCTGGGGTGCTGAATATCCTTTCCGGAGGGCCCGATGTGGGCGATGCGATAGTTACGCATCCTGTCATAAAGAGAGTCGGATTTACTGGAAGCGGTGCTGTCGGTCAGCTCATCCAGCAGCGTGCAGCTTCTGTTGGGGTCAAACATGTAAGTCTCGAACTTGGCGGTAAGAACCCTCTAATTGTCTTTCCAGATGCTGACTTGGACAAGGCAGTTGCGGGAGCAATTCACGGAATGAATTTTGGAGTCTGTCAGGGACAATCTTGTGGATCCAATTCGCGAATTCTGATTCACTCGTCTGTCCACGATGATTTTGTTGAGCGCATGAGAAGTGCAATAGAAAGCATAGTTGTAGGTCGTGCTTATGATCCCGGAACTCAAATGGGCCCGCTGGTAAGCAGAAAACAATACGATAGAGTTCTCGGATATATTGATCAGGGCAAGGCAAGTGGCGCCAAGCTTGTGACGGGTGGATCACGACCGTCACACTTAGATGAACAGGGCTATTTCATTGCTCCCACAGTATTTTCCAACGTAGATATGTCTATGAGCATTGCCAAAGAAGAGATTTTCGGCCCAGTGGTGAGCGTTTCTTCCTGGAATGACTACGACATGATGCTGCAGCAGGCAAATGATGTGGAGTATGGACTTACTGCAAGCATATGGAGTGAAGACATCTCATTAGCACTTAAAACTGCAGAGAGAATTGAGGCGGGATATATCTGGGTCAATGATGCTAATCGCCACTATTGGGGAGTTCCATTCGGTGGCATGAAGAACAGTGGTCTCGGTCGCGAGGAATCAATGCATGAGTTACTCAGTTATATGGAACTGCAAGCTATAAATGTAATTATGAAAGATCCCCGTACACGTTTGGCTGAAATGACAGGAAATGAGCCCTAAACGTGAGCGTCATAGATATCCATTCTCATCGCGAACGACGCGATGCAACGGTTGCAGCCACATTTAAAAGGGGATTGTCCTCGTATATTGGAGGAGAATTCTCGCGAGCGCGATCAACTAGCTTTTCTATAGTAGATCCAGCGACCGGAGAAGCATTTGCGGAAATTGAAAGTGCGGATGAGAATATAGCGGTCGAAGCTGTGCGGTGCGCCGAAGAGGCTGGCCACATATGGCGGAATAGAAGTCCTAGGGAGCGGTCTGACGTCTTAAAACGAGCCTTCGAAATCATGATTGAGCGTCGAACCGATTTAGCAGATCTCATCACCTCCGAGAATGGGAAATGCACGGCAGAGGCGCTGCAAGAAGTCGACTATGCAGGAGAATATTTTCGATGGTACGCAGAGGAAGCGGTACGTTTTCCGTCTTCATCTTCGCTATCGCCCAAGGGTGATGCTCATATGGTGGTTCAGTATCAACCGGTAGGTGTTTCACTGCTCATCACGCCTTGGAATGTACCAGCAGCGATGGTGACTCGAAAACTAGCGCCAGCTCTGGCGGCAGGATGTACCGTAGTCATCAAACCGGCGGCCCAAACACCGCTTACAGCTTTGGCAATTGCCGAAATCCTTCGTGAGGCAGGGGCGCCTTCCGGGACCGTGAATGTTGTTGTCACAGCCTCCTCGGCACTTATAGTCCGCGCAATGATGGCTGAAAGAGCAGTTCGCAAGATTTCCTTTACTGGTAGTACCCAAGTCGGTCGCACTTTGCTTTCCCAAGCATCCTCGCGAGTCTTGCGCTGCTCTATGGAATTGGGAGGGAACGCACCAGTAATAGTTCTAGATGATGCGGATCTGACGTCTGCAATTGAAGGATCCCTCATCGCAAAAATGCGAAACGGTGGGATGTCATGTGTTGCAGCTAATCGAATATTTGTAGCAAGAAAGCTCTATCAAGAATTTGTTGAGACTTATGTTATGCGAGTCTCGTCAATGAAGTCAGGAGGAGGCTTCGAATCTCTAAGCGATTTTGGACCGCTAACAGATGGCCGTGAAAGGGATCGAATTCATGGAGAAGTTGTCAATTGGGTGTCAAAGGGTGCCAAAGTTCTGAGCGGCGGGTATTTGCCCGAAGGCAACGGAAATTTCTATCCGGCAACTACAGTCATAGATCTATCCGAAGAAGATCAATTCTCCGATGACGAGATCTTTGGACCTGTTGCAGCCATTTCGCCATTTGATGATTCCCATGAATTAGTTGAGCGTCTCAATCAGAGTGAATCGGGACTTGCAGGGTATGTATTCGGCGAGCGAGACGTCAGTTATGTGACAGATAATCTCCAAGTGGGAATGTTGGGCATCAATAGAGGTCTTGTCTCTGATGTTTCCATACCATTCGGCGGTATAAAGCAAAGTGGTCTTGGACGTGAAGGTGGACCGCAAGGCTTGCTAGAGTATTTGCAACCTAAAGTACTTTCCTCTCCGATCCTGAAAGGAGCGTGATATGCAGAAAACTTTTATTGCCAAGATTGAGGCTATCGAAAGTGGACAACGATTCTTAGCAAAATTTTCAGGGATCGAGATCGTGGTTTTTGGGCATAAAGGACAAATCTTTGCGTATGAAAATAGATGCCTACATCAAGGTGGTCCAGTAGGTGAGGGGATGATTTTGGGGCGAGTTGTTTCAGTTCTCGATTCTGAAAAGCGACTTGTTCGTGAGGAATTTTCTGAATCTGAAGACCAATTAATTTGCCCATGGCACGGTTGGGCGTACTCGTTACAAACAGGAGAATGCGCCGGTTTGCGTGGAGTGTATTTAAAGAAATTCGAGATTGTTAACGAGAAAGGAAGTGTATATGTCCAATCCCAAAGTTGATCTTGACGTTTTGGCCTCGCTTCAATATTTAGCGATCAATTATCGGGAAGTAGACGCAGCAAGCGTGACACAAGAAGAGGCGCAGTCTCTCTTTGCTCTTGCCGTCAAATTATATTTTATTAAACGAGATGCAGGGGAAGATTTTGGCCCCTTTTTAGATCCAGCAGAAATCTCGGCTACAGCTGCGATGACTGCTGCCGCCAATCTTCTGCAGGCAGTGGAGATTGAGATCTTTGAACTAGGCATGTGGAAATCGTTAACAGGTGCATAATTTAGCGCGGAGAAGAGGACTTTAATGGAAAATCTTGGTGAGGCCAATTTTGTTCGCGAAATGGCCGTTGGCAAACGCGAGGGTTTCAATAGCCGCGAGCATCTTCGGAATGCCGAATTGCAGGCTGATCAAAGAGGGTACAAAGATATCTTGATTGTAGATGTAGATGCCCACCATTATGAAAATCAATATTTTGGGGAGATCTTTAAATATATAGAAGATCCAGTGCTCAAACACTTAGCCCTTCAACGAGATGGAAACCCGGCCAACATTCTCTTTAATTCTCCTAATAATCAGTTTAATGCCGGACGTTTACTGAGATATGGAGGGATTCCACACGAGGAAGCTGAAGGTAATGAGCATCCAGAAACTACTCGATCGCGTAGACAGCGTACGGCGATCGGAATCGATTACCAAATAATATTTCCTACGCCGATGTTGGCACTAGGAATGCACCCTGATCCACAAATCGAGACAGCGCTCTCCTGGGCGTATACACGTTGGTGGACCGAGGAGGTCTTGCCTCAGGACAATTCCGTTAAGAGCATGGTTTACTTACCCTTCTTTGATGTTGACGCCTCGATAAGAATGATTAAAACTTTTGGCGAGATGCCAGGCGTGATTGGTTTTATGGTTACAAGCACTCGATATGCTGCGGTACACGACAATAAGTACATGCGCCTCTATGCGATGCTTGAGGAACGTGGTATGCCTCTCGGTTTCCACGCTGCGTTTAATCAGCAGGAGCGCCTGTTCGAAGGAATGAATCGATTTATTTCAGTGCACTCGATCGGCTTTGTGCTTAACACACTGATCCATGCCACAAACATGATCATTAATGGCATTCCAGAACGATTCCCCAAGTTGAAGATCCTGCTCATTGAGAGTGGGCTTGCGTGGATTCCCTTCCTTATGCAAAGGCTGGATAACGAATACCTCATGCGAACAAATGAGGCCCCTTTGCTGAAGAAGTTGCCGAGTCAATATTTAGCAGAGAATTTCTATTATTCGAGTCAGCCTTTAGAGTCCACAAATATGGAGGCTTTAGAGCTCACAATGAAAATGATGAACGCCAAGACCCAATTGCTTTATAGCTCTGATTATCCTCACTGGGATTTCGACCTACCTAGTGTCATCTGGGACCTTCCCTTCTTGGATGATCAAGCAAAACGAAATATTTTAGGGCTCAACTCATTAGAAGTATTTCCAAAATTAAAGGCGGAAGTTCTTGGGAAGATGAAAAATGCCTGATTCCGGAGTATTAGATCTACGCCAAATCCTTAAACTCGCTGAAGTTCGCGGGGGCGAAAGTGTTGCGGTTGAGCATCACGGTGGGTTTGTAACCTATTCCGAACTCGTCAGAGACGCTTCTTCTATTGCCTTAGGATTATTGGAAAATGGCTTAAAGCCAGGAGATCGCGTTCTACTGTTGTTAGGGAATACTTTGCAGCACGTACTCCTTACCGCAGGATTGGCATGGGGTGGGTTCGTATCTGTGCCACTCAATGTGCGAGCGGCTCAAGGGGATATCGTTCATGTGATTGGCGATGCAAAAATTTCTGCTCTGGTTTTTGACGATCCCGTATTTCCCGTTGAGCTGCGCGCGGCTGGCGTAGATACAAAATCCATGCTCCTTATTTACGCGGGGGAAGAAGTCACCTCCGATTACTCTAATCTTGGCGATTTGATGGTTACCGGTAAGAACTCGCACTCGCTCCTTACAGCACCGAGTTCCGATGATTTGGCATGCATTTTGTATACCTCGGGGACAACTGGGAAGCCAAAGGGTCTGGCAAACACACATGCCCATATAACAGCGCGAATTTTTGCATGGATACTTCATTTTGGCCCCTCTGCGTCCTGGCCAGTGCGCATGCTGGGCGCTTCGCCTCTCTTTCATATCACGGGGCTCCACTGTGGACTTTGGGTCACCTGGTTCCAGTCAGGAACGTACGTAATACCTCCTGAGCGCAGCTCTGCAGAACATATACGGACCATCAAACAGAAGAGGATTTCATACTTGCTCGGCGCACCCACACTCTTTGAACGTTGGTGTGCAGAAGCGAGAGAGCATGGAATCGTTTTGCCGGACGTTCGATTGGCCGTCATGGGAAGTGCTCCAAGGCCGAGCCACTTAGTGGGTCATTTGCTAGAGGTCTTTCCAAATGCGCTATTGGCGGAGGCGTATGGAAATACAGAGGGGGTCATGCTCGGCAGTGTTGACCTGGTAAGTAATCCCGGTGCTTTTCGAACCGTGGGGGATTTGGAAGCAAGAGTTGTGAATCCTTCTGGATCGGCCGATGAAATATGTCAGCCAGGAATTGAGGGTGAGCTCATCATTAATACTGCCAGTGCGCGAATAGTGGATCACTACATGAACAATCCCGATGCGACTGGGGGTAAATATCGCGAAGGATGGCTTAGGACGGGAGACGCTTTTCATCAGGATCCTGATGGTTCATTTTGGATTACTGGTCGGCTTGACGACATGTTTATTTCTGGTGGCGAAAATGTTCAGCCCATAGAAGTGGAGTCAGTCCTTATGCAACACGAGTCTTTGATCGATGTGGCAGTTGTCGGAGTCCCTGATCCTGAATGGGGACATGTATGCACTGCCTTTGTAGTTGTCGCTCATGAGATTGACATTCGCGAAATTGATAGCTTCTGTATTCACCATCCAGATCTAGCGAATTTTAAGAGGCCCAAGCGGTACGTAATCGTTGACTCAATCCCACGAAATACTCTTGGAAAAGCGATTAGGCACGAGTTGAGAAATGCTCTAATTGCGAATGAGCTGGAAGCATTTGATATCTAATGCATCTTCAACTTACGGGGCAAGAGTTTAATAGTGCGGTATCTTTTCGTCGCGATTTACACACATATCCGGAATTGCGTTTCTCCGAGTTCCGTACGAGTGAATTAATTGCGCGCGAACTGGAGCAATTGGGCCTTCTGGTGACAAGAGGCGTAGCGGGAACTGGAGTAGTTGCAGAGTGGAACAGCGGAAAACCGGGTCCACATGTGATGATCAGAGCAGATCTTGATGCACTACCGGTGCCTGATTTGAAAGACGTTGAATATCGATCGCTAAACCCAGGTGTGATGCATGCCTGTGGGCATGATGTACATATGACTGTTGTATTGTCGATTGCACGTCTCATTGCGAAAGTTCCATTAGATTCTGGTCGCGTTTCATTTCTTTTTCAGCCAGCCGAGGAGATTCCTTTCGGCGAGGCAAGTGGAGCTCAGGCTATTCTTGACTCCGGCGAATTTGATCGGTTGTCGCCAGATGTGGTTCTTGGTTTGCACTGTTGGCCAAACTTGGCGGCTGGGAGAATTGGAATTGACGAAAGAATAGCAATGGCTGCGAAAGACGCTTTTTCGATTGAGATTTTGGGAAGGGGTGCGCATGCCGCTACCCCAGAGTTAGGAATTGATTCAATATTGGTGGCCAGCCAACTAGTGTCAGGGTTACACCATTTGATTTCACGCCGGATCAACCCGGCTGATTCGACAGCTCTTAATGTGGGCACCATTCACGGTGGAAATAGTCAAAGTGTGCTGGCCAACCAGGTTGAGATTACGGGAACGATTCGCAGCATCATTCCTCAAAGTCGAGCTGAGCTCAGATCAGCTGTTGAGCTATTAGCGAAGGGGGCTGCGCTTAGTTCGGGCGCTTCTGTAAGAGTTACGTGGGCTAATGAGATGCCAGCAGTTCTAAACGATAAAGGCTTAGTAGCTTTGGCTGATGAAGTCTTTGGACGAATCTTGGGAAGAGAAAATGTGGTGCGTATCGCGGATCCGCCGATGACGACTGACGACTTTGCCCTCTACGCAGAGCGAGTGCCCAGCCTCTATATCAAGCTTGGTGTCGGGTCCGAAGAACCGCTACATTCGTCGAATTTTGATGTAGATGAAGAGTGCATAAGGCATGGAATCGAAGCCCTCTATGACCTGACTCAGGAGATTATCAATGCTTAAAATTCCTGTTGATGAGGCTTGACTCTTTTACTTAATGATGATTTAGTAAACATATAATTCTTATCGTGACTGAGAGGTATTGATGTCTCATACAAATGGCCAAGCAATCATTTCGATTTCGAATTTGGGGAAGATTTACGAGACTCCCACAAGCTCGGTTCACGCAATCTCCGATGTTTCATTCGATGTTGAAGCGGGAGAATTTGTCTCAGTTCTTGGCCCAAGTGGCTGCGGGAAGAGTACCCTCATGATGATTGCGGCTGGGTTACGAACGAAAACCAGCGGTGCCATCCAAGTTAACGGTCGAGATGTTGATGGCCCCATGGATGACATTGGCATTGTGTTCCAAAGAGATGTGCTGCTCGACTGGGCGAACGTAATTGATAACGTTATGTTCTCCATTGAGGCGCGTAAACTACCGACAAAGGAGTACCTACCGAACGCTAAGAGACTTCTGGACTCTGTTGGGTTGGCAGACTTTTATGAGGCTCGCCCATATGAGCTTTCAGGTGGTATGAGACAGCGAGTTTCAATCTGTAGAGCGCTTGTGCACGACCCTCAATTGCTTTTAATGGATGAACCCTTCGGAGCACTTGATGCACTCACTCGCGAACAAATGATGTTAGACCTGCAATCTGTATGGCTCCAGTCGAAAAAAACAGTGCTTTTCATCACTCACAGCATCCAAGAAGCTGTCTTTCTTTCAGACAGAGTAATTGTCATGAGTCCTCGGCCGGGGACGATTGATCTTGATTTGCGGATAGATCTTCCGCGTCCCCGAAGTCTTCATATTATGGAAACTCCTAATTTCAATGCCTACATGCGCGAGATTCGTGAGACTTTTGAGGCGAGAGGAGTCATTACTCATGTCTAATGAAATGAATACCACAAATAAGAGTGAAATCTTAAAATTCAATTCGTTGCCAAAAGATGAAATACGCCAAATAAGTCTTGGCCATAGAATCTGGGGGAAAACTCAGGGATTTATTTATCCCTTTCTGACCCTCTTCATGCTGCTGGTCGTTACCGAAACTATTGTTCGCGTCTTTCACATTCGCAATTTCATTTTGCCAGCGCCAACTAAAATATTTGAGACTTTATTTCAAAGCTGGCCATACCTTTGGACAAATGCTAAACCCACACTTTTTGTAGTCATAGTTGGATTTACAATGAGCCTTTGTACGGCCGTACCTATAGGAATTCTTATCGCTAGTTCTAAAGTAATGGAGAAATTTGTTTACCCATTACTTGTAACAGCGCAAACTATACCTAAAATCGCATTGGCACCTATGCTAATTATTTGGTTTGGTTTCAGTATGACACCGAAACTCGTGATCACTGTGCTTATCTCTTTCTTTCCGATGGTTATTAATACTGTTGCTGGACTGAAGGGCGTTCCTCAGGAGATGTTGGATTTAGCTAGATCATCTCGAGCGAGTAAACTGACAACATTTAGAAAAATTAGGTGGCCTTTCGCGCTGCCCAGTGTTTTCGCTGGACTCAAGATCGCAATTACAATGGCGGTGATTGGAGCCATTGTCGGTGAGTACATTGGAGCTGACAAGGGCCTGGGCTTCGTCTTGATCGCTGCAGCTGGGCGGCTTGAGATGGATCTGGTTTTTGCGGCAGTTGTGATTTTGGTAGCCATTGGTATGAGTTCTTTTTATACGCTTACATTTATTGAACGAATTTCTATTCCATGGCATGAGTCAATCCGTAAGGAAAACAGAGGTCATTAACTGATGACTTTATGGCACGACTCGCTGGTTTTAGAACCGAAAGGTTCCGGTCATTTTAAAGCCGAAATTAGTGATGCTTGGAATTCAGGCAGTCAACCCAACGGTGGTTACTTGGCTGCGCTAGCGTTGAATGCCATGTCGCTTAATACTCCATTCCCGGATGCAGTTGCATCGAGCGCCTTCTATCTATCGGCAGCTACAGTCGGCGAAGCCGACATAGAGGTAAAAGAGCTAAGGGTTGGTAGGACTACTGCCAGCTATGAGGCGAGCATTACTCAAGGTAAATTGCGGACCCGAGTGACAGCAACTTTCGCTGAGTTAGGAAGCACATCGAACGGAATCGAATTCAAAAGCGATCTTCCTCCCACTTTATCCCCGAGAGAAGAGTGCGTCCGCTTTCCTCATAAGTTAGAGAGTGGAGTTCCACTTCGCATTAGTGAACATGTTGAGATGCTGATTAACCCAAATACTGATGTGGAGAACGCGCAAATGTTACAAACTGCGTGGTGGAGATTTGCCGATGGAGCCGATCCAGATGGCCTATCTGCTGTGCTGGCGGTAGATTCATTCATTCCAGTTGTTTTTGCTCTTGGCGTTGGCACCTGGTGTCCCACGCTTGAGCTGAGCACTCATTTGAGAGCCAGACCAGCGCCTGGATGGCTTCGGGTGCAGCGAAGAACCAGACTTCTGAGCCAAGGTTTTTTTGAGGAAGATGCCTCGGTGTGGGATAGCAATGATGTTTTAGTGATGCAATCACGCCAACTCGCAAAAATGGGCGTCTGATAATGCCAGCTATCGCAATTGTCGGTGCCACAGTTCTTGCAGGTGCCGAACTTGAGCCAATTGATGACGCAATAGTGATATTTGACGAAGTTATTCGGGCAGTAGGAAAAAAAAGTGAAGTCGTCATTCCACGGGATGCTGAGATAATAGAGTGCAATGGCCGAACTCTTCTCCCCGGCTTGATTGACACCCACGTTCACACTCAATTACATCCAGTGCGTCGTCTTATCTCTGGTGGGCTGACAACAGTCCGAGATCTTGGTTGGGCGCCCGACGTCGTGCTGCCTTTTGCAAAGCGATCTGAAAGTTGGGGCGTACAAGGCCCATTGGTTTTAGCAGTTGGGCCAATTATCACCGAGCCAGATGGATACCCGACCCATGCTCATTGGCACGGTGCTCAGATCACTGCTCATCAATTGCGATCTGCGAGTGAAGCTCGAGACATTGTGCGAGTACTTGTGAGCCAGGGTGCATGGGGGATCAAGTTTGCCGTAGATGATCGACGTGGTCCGACCCTTCCAAGCAGCGTTCTTTCTGCACTGATTGACGAGGCGCACCATCTAAGAAAGAAAGTTACTGCCCATGTCGGTACAGTGGTCGAATTGAAGAAGGTGTTAGACGCTGGAGTAGACGAACTGGCTCACATGCTCATGGCAGATGAAAGAATTCCAGATGAGTTGATCAGCCAAATGGTCGATCAGGGTGTAGCAATCTCTTCATCTCTTATGTTTCGCGATGCTCATGATTATGCAACTGCGATCGATAACGCGGCGAGATTTCACGACCGTGGTGGAGTTCTCCTTTATGGAACAGATATTGGGAACGGAGGAGCAACTCCGTTGATCACTGGGCCGGTTCCAGGAGTAGAGGTTCGAGAATTCATCGCATTGACGCAGGCCGGACTAGAGCCACAAAGAGCGCTTATCTCAGCCACGAGTGCGGCGGCAGCCTGGCTGGGGCTGGAGGCTGTGGGGCAGGTAACTGTGGGGTTTAAGGCTGATCTTCTCTTGGTCCGGGGGGCGCCCCATGCGGAAATGAAGCACATTGGCAATATTGAGCAGGTCTGGAGATCCGGCGCCTCTGTTCTCTAAAAAGTGAGTCTGGCAAATACCTATTCTGCTATTGACATTGGGCATAAAAAAGATTTTACTAAACCATTAGTTAGTGTCTTTATGCCAGAAAACCCCTATCGCGAGGAGTTTGAATATGGAAAGTGTCCAACGAGCAAGTAGGCAAAATCGCTCCGCCAGAACCTTACTTAGTATCGGCGTTGCCCTCACCACAGTTCTAGCTATAAGTCCTTCTGTTTCCTCAGCCGCAGGTCAAGTGGCTGGCGGGGTGTGCCCCAAGGCGGGCCTCAAGGCCACCATCAATCGTGTTCCTTTTGCATGTGTGAAGAACGCGAAGACTAAGAAACTTACGTGGACCAAATCAGCCGCACCTGTGGCCGCAAAAACACCTGCTCCTGCAGCAGCTCCGGCAGCTCCGGCAGGACCTGCTGAGAAGCTCCCTTCTATGACCCCTGTTTCGCTTCGCCTCGACTGGACCTGGCTGCCGAATCACATTGCGTTTGGTTTCGGCAAGGAAAAGGGCATTTATGCAAAATACAACATCGATCTGACCATTAAAGAGGGTAAAGGCTCAGGTAGTTCGATCCTCCTAGCCCACAATGGTAATGACGATTTTGCATTCGCAAGCACCAGTGCCCTCTTTGTAAACCGAAGCAAGGGGTTGGATGTTCAAAACGTACTCTTGGTTCAACGCCAGAGCTCTATCGCTACTGTCTGCTACAAGACTGCGAACTTCAAAAAGGCAAAGGATCTCGAGGGTAAATCAATTTTGATGGCCACCGGATCCGATGCAGCAAACGTTTGGCCGGCTTTGTTGAAGGCAAATAATGTCGACGCCACCAAAATAGATGTTCAGATGGCTTCTTCATCAACCTATTTTGCTCTCTTCCAAGCGGGTAAAGCTGATTGTTACAACGGTCAATATGGCAACGACACTCTTCGTGCAAGCCTACTTGATCCTAAAATCGGTGCAGCTGTTAAGTGGGCCGATATGGGAGTTCCTGGACTCGGACACGGCATCGTTGCCAACGCAACGAATGTTAAAGAGAATCCAGCCCTCATGAAGGCCTTCGTTGCAGCAACCATCGAGGCTTGGACTTACACGTGTGCCAACACGACAGATGGCGGAGAATGGTATATTAAGAACTTCCCTCAGAATAATGCGGATGATTTCTGGAAGGGTTACACCCGTCTGAGTCTTCCAATCGAATGTGAGAAGATGCAACCAATCGGTCTTGATGATGGTCAGGTTCTTGGGACCACATCAGATGCCTACATCAATAAAGTTGTTCAGTTCCTCAAGGAGAATAACGCAATTACTGACGATATAAAGGGTGCATTCCTTTATCGCACAAATGCGTTTATTCCAGCGAAGAAGTAATACACAACCAGGGTAAGGATGAGTAGAAGTTACTCACGGGGTTCGGGGTTTCGCCACACAATTGTGGCGAAACCCCGAACTACTTAAGTCACTAGAAATCTTTGAATAAATGATTTGAGTAAGAGCTGATGTGAGAAGCTAAAGCGCTTCAGGTACTTGCGCCCACTGGTCAAGGACTTTTTGAATCTCATAGATTAATTCCAGCGGCTTATCAAGCATGATCGCGTGCCCAGAATCTCGGATTACTTTTACTGGCAGGACCGCGCCGAGCCTTTCTCGCATTAACTCGCCCATCTCCATCGGCACAAGACCATGCTCAGCGCGAAATATAGCTACCTGGCAACCTAATTGATGGAGATCACTTTCTGGGAGGAAGCCTTTTTTGGAAATATTTGGATCGAATTTCCATACCCAACCTCCAGAAACCTCGCGAATAGAGACGCTTGCTACGTAATCCTGCGCAAATGGCAATGTTGCTTGCTCGGGTATTGTCCGAAATCTTCCGACAATATCCTCTTTCGATTCATAAACTCTGAGGGCGCCAAACTGCTTTCCTTCCCCAGACCCGTCATTTTCGGGGGATATCTTTCTTACAGGTGAATCAATAGTGATCACACCAGCAATTTCACGTCCATAGTCGCGACCTGCCTTTAAACCAACAAGCCCTCCCATACTGTGTCCGATGATGATGGGGTTCTCCTTAACTCCTCCAGCGAGGGCAACTGCCATCAATTCTTCAGCCCAAAGATCGAGTGAGTAGGCGTCTCGATTTGCGCTATCTCCATGTCCCGAGAGATCAATTGCAAGCACTCGCTTATTGGGCGCGAGTAAGGGGGCGATGAAGTCCCACCACCTCGCGTGAGCGGCGCCACCATGGACAAGAATGAGGCCACCGTTACCAACCTCACCCCACGCTTGGGAATTGATCAACGCTCCTTGAACACTGACTCGATGAGACGTTGGCCTGGAATCTAGGGCCATGACGAACCAGCGCGGGGAGTGGACGAATCTATGTTCATGAAGAGAATTCCACAGTGAAGAAGTTTTACCTAAACCGATATTTATGCGAATTCGAATAGCCGATATCAAAATGTATTGTTAAGAGATATCCCTGGAAATTAAATGATAGTTTGACTAAACTAAAAAGAGTCTTTATACCGGATCTATTGAAAAAATTGAAAGGTTTGTTGATCATGGCTGATTTCAACGTCCCATCGACTGCACTACTCCTGATGGATTTTCAAAAATCAATCATCAATCGATTCGGTGAAGCAGGTACGGAACTCATGCCGAAGGTAGCCGCAGTAAAGAAGGCGGCAGAGGATGCGGGGATGCTTGTTATTCTCGTGCGAGTCGCTTTCAGGCCTGGTTATCCAGAGATCTCGGATAATAATGTTCGTTTTAGCGGTGTAAAGACTCGTGGTTTACTCACTGAGGATGACCCCGAAAGTAATTTCCACGAGGCATTGACGCCAAATTCTGGTCAATTAGTCGTCACAAAGAATCGGGTGAGTGCCTTCCACTCAACGTCACTGGAACAACTCTTAAATGTAAGAGAGATTAAGCACTTAGTTCTCGCTGGCGTAGCGACTAGTGGTTGTGTACTTTCCACTTTTGTTGATGGCTCAGATCGAGATTTTAAGATCTCCGTTATTGAAGATTGTTGCTTGGATGCTGATGCTGAGATCACCAACTTCTTGATGAAAAGGATCTTTGCTCCAAACTCAACGATACTTTCGAGTAAAGACTTCATTGCAAGTCTTTAAAACACTTATTTGAAGACTTTATATAGCTTCTCCGTAGTCTTAGCTACCTATTCTCGCGATTCCAAAAATTTGATCCAATTTTAAAGAACGGAACCCACGCGCCTTAATATTTCTCGTAAGGTCTCTTCGTTAGTAGCAAAGTTCAAGCGCACCCACGAATGAGTATCGATCACTGTGTGCTGGGAGTAGTCCGAGCC